>WRNF01000279.1 GCA_009776715.1 Treponema sp.
TAGCAAGGACTTACGGATGCTGCTTTCAGAGAAAATAACGCGAAATATACTTTTCGGAGGGGACTCAAATTTAAAATAATCCGTGATAATCTGTGTAAATCTGTGTAAATCCGTGGCCTTTTAACTATAGTTTCAAAAGTTACCANANNGNTGNNTCTCTGGGCGGCGCACTGCTCAGGATAAATCCTGAGTGCCTTTGTCTGTCTTATTAGCTATTACTGTGCGCCACGCCGTGTTAGTTTTTTTCAACTACAGCCATACGGCTGCATCTCTGGGCGGCGCAAACTTTTATTTTAATTAAAAAAAAGAGGCGGAAATTACTTGATCCTTTTTTTGGATTCTGTTAATGTATAAACAGCATACATGAAGGTTTATTCTTTTCCAAGAGGCGGCATCTCTTTTAATGACCCCACAATTCCTCAGGGTAAAACCAGCGAGACTGCATATTTACCCATTCTCTCCATAATTCCGCTTATACAGCATTCGGGGGAAAATACGCAGAGCCTTGTTTCTGTGGGAGATACCGTTTATGAAGGCATGTTAATTGGAAAAGGAATTAACCCGGGAACGGCTAATATCCATGCCTCGGTTCCGGGGAAATTAATACAAAAAATTAATTGGAACAACAGCGAGGGGCTGCACAATAAAGCCCTGCTTATCCGCATGGAAGGCTCATTTAACTATTTGGGTAAAAAAGAAGAAGTTTTCCTTCGCAATAATTTAATCTATAGGGAACTGCATCAAACATTGTCGGACTGCGGCATTGTTGAAATGGAAGGCACGGACATACCGGTATGCGATACACTTGACGAGCTTCAAAAAACTGGAAAAATGCAAACATTGGTGGTCCGCTGCGTGTTTGACGATCCCTGGCTTGCTGCTGATTATGCATTGTGCAAGGAACGGATGAATGACATTGTAGAAGCAAGTTTTATTGTTGCAAAGGCATGCGGAAAATTTGAACGGGTTATTTTTGCAGTGTCAAAACCGGAAAAAGAAATTGGCCTGCAAATGCTTGCATTAGCCGGGCAGTATAAATTCACTTCTTCAATGATTTTAACCGGATCGAAATATCCCCAACGCAACAAAAGAGAACTGGAACTTGTACTTAAAGATTACGCAAGAGACGAGAATTTCAATCTGGGCCAGCTTTTAATATTAGGGCCTGCGACTTTGGCTGCAATACATGATGCCGTTAAATTCCATAAGCCTATACTTGAACGTTATGTGGCATTAGGAGGTTCAGCAGTTCGAACTCCATGCATCATGCGGGTGCGCATAGGCAAGCGGATTGGAGACCTTATTGAAGAATGCGGAGGTTTTATAAACGCTCCGGAAACGGTAATTGCAGGGTCTCCTTTTTCCGGGAAAAAAATAGTAAGCCTTGATGAACCGGTAACAAAAAGCACTTACGCAATTTGCGCAATGGTAAAAGCACAAAATGCCGAATACTTAAAACAGGATTGCATTGCATGCGGAGATTGCAGAACCGTATGCCCTGTGGGTTTTGATCCGGAAGAACTATTTAAACATGTAATGATTTACGGCGAAACCCAATATTCCGGCACCGAAATATGCCATGGCTGCGGCTGCTGCGATCTTGTATGCCCATCCCATCTGCCCTTATCTGATACAATTATGGGGTTAAGCAAGGGGAAACAAAATGGCTGACAACGCGCGGCAGCTTGTGCTTAAACCTCAAATTAACATATCCCGCTCTTCATTTATCCGAATATGGCTGTTATTCGGGTTGGCATTGTTAGCGGTTGTGCAATCCGCTGTATCAGATTCGGGAGCGTCTTTTGCAATTGCATTTTCTGCTCTTGTGGGCGCAGTAATGTCAGAATTATTGATGACCAGCGCCAGGCATGGCCTTGCCAAACTAAAAGACGGCAGCGCTGTTGTTACCGCNCTGGTNNTGACATTGCTGCTTCCTAACCAAATTCATCCGCTGTTTGCGGCCCTNGGCGCTGCATTTGCCATAATTGCAGTAAANCACAGCTTTGGAGGCATAGGTTCAAACTGGATGAATCCTGCTATTGGCGGCTGGCTCTTTATCCGTTTCTCTTGGGCCTCGGCATTTAACAGCGCTCTTGCAGAAACACCGGGCTACATAACTGGATTTGAAGGATCAATTGATTCGGTTATAAGGACATTCCTTAACAGGTATGTTTTTTCCGCATTTGGATCGGAATTGCCCGGCGGTTATATTGATCTTTTTACCTCAACAAGTCCCGGCATTATAGCCGACCGTGCTGTGCTTGCATTGATAATCAGCAGCTTAATTATTGCAGCATTTAAAATTAGCCGTTTATGGATGTCGTTTCTTTACATAACGCTCCTGTCTTTACTGGTAAAAACATTTGCTGGTTTAGGCGCAGGCGGCATCCTGTGGGACGGCGACATAATGCTTAACCTTTTTTCAGGCGGTACTCTTGTTGCTGCATTTATTCTTATTACAGAGCCGTCCAGCAGCGCAAAATCAACATGGGGCAACGTAGCAGTAACATTTCTTGCCGCTGCCTTTAGTTTCTTGTTCAGGTACTTTGGCAATTCATTATACGGCTGCATATATGCTGTTGCCCTGGTAAACAGCCTTACTCCGCTTATTCGCAGGATCGAACATCATTATCTTTATTCATCCCGCATGCCGGCTAAAAATACCGNAGGAGGCCGAAATTGAGTTATAAGGGTAATTCATTTAAGGACAAAGCTGTGTTTGCAAGCTGCNTATTTTTTGTAATAATTATTTTTACATTAATATGGAAATTCAGTTCTTCTTTTCGGACAGAGCTATTGATGCGTTCTGTTAATAATACGTTATATGCCATGAATGACAACAGGCATTTGTATGCTTCTGCGGAAATGCCAAATAAAACAAATGTTCCCATTGGTTATTGTTATGCCATTTCCGGGTCTGAATCTCTTTTTTACGTTTTTTCCATTATGTGGGAGGGAATTCTTGTTCCCTGCGGAGCAGAAATATCCGAAGAAGGCGAGGTTTCCAATTTAACGCCGATTGGAAATCATGCCCGCCAAATATTTAAATATATTCCGGAAGAACAAATAATGGTGTATACCCGCCGTTTTGAATCGGCTTACAGGACGGAAAATGCAGAATAAAATGAAATCTTTCGATTTCCGTTCATATTGGAAAAACATCTCCTCCATAAGTTATCTTTCCGTTGCAGGCCTGTTAGTAATAGCAACTGCACGGTTTGCCTATGCTATTGTAGCCGCAGTTGCATTAATATGGGTATATTGCCTTTCCTCGCTTATTATTTCTTTATGCCAAAAATTTTTGCCGCAGTTCGGCAAATCAATTGTTTATGCATTTCTTGCATCATTTTTTTCCGGTAGTTTCATTCTTTTACTGTGGTTTTTTTCACCCTTATGCGCCATTGAAACGTTTTTTTTGATTTCTCTTATTCCCATGCTGTATATAGCTTCTGATAATATAAACAGCGCAGAAAAATGCAAACCGGCCGATGCTGTTTTTTCGTCTTTTTTTAGTTCTCTGGTTATTGGAATCCTAATGCTTATTTTTGCGCTCATTCGCGAACCGCTTGGGTTTTTATCGCTTTCTTTTCCTGGCGGGGATCAGGGAATAACTCTGCTTTTTTCATCAGATTCGGACGGATTTTTTCCAATCCATTTGATTGCCGCTTCATGCGGGGCATTATTGCTATTGGGATATTTTTTAGGGGTATATGAATATTTCATAAAAAACAAGGAATTGAACAAAAAGTTTAAGGAGAAAAAATAATGGCCGGCAGCATAACTTTTCTTGCGCTATTATCAATTTTTTCCGGGTTTGCAATGAATT
>WRNF01000280.1 GCA_009776715.1 Treponema sp.
GTGTATTATAATTAAAGCAGATTTGCCCTTGTAGCTCAGTTGGCAGAGCATATCCATGGTAAGGATAAGGTCATCAGTTCGATTCTGATCGAGGGCTATTACTGATTCATGGCATTACAAAGCCAAATGTTTTAACTTGAGGTTTAATAAATAAACCGCAAGTGTTTTTTATATTGAGAGGTTGTTTTATGGCAAGCAAAAAAAAGACAGCGGTTGAGTTAATAGCTCTGCAATGCAGCGAATGCAAGAGACGGAATTATACAACCAGCAAAAACAGGCGGAATCTTCAGGAAAAACTGGAATTCAAGAAATTTTGTCCTTTTGACCGCAAACATACTCTACACAAAGAGAGTAAAATAAAGTAAAATGAAACAATTCCAAAAAACACATTGGAATGTTTTAACGGAAAAGGCGTATAGCTCAGCTGGTAGAGCGGCGGTCTCCAAAACCGCAGGTCGCGGGTTCGAAGCCTGCTGCGCCTGAAAGCGCAAGAAGCGCCGATCAAAACGGCTGATGAATGCAGCAGCATAAGAGGAGAGTATGAAAAAACTGGTTAAGTTTATCAAAGAATCATACGCTGAATTAAGGAAAGTAATTTGGCCAAGCAGAGAAGATGCTATCAGTTCCGTCACAGTGGTTATTATTTCCACTATTGTGGTAGCAATTGCGCTGGGGCTGGTAGATTATCTTTTAAACCTGGGATTCACCGCTATTTTCCTGGGATAGAGGCGGTAAGGGAATAATGGCTACAGGCTGGTATGTTATCCATATCTATTCTGGATATGAGAAAAGAATAGAAAAACAAATTCGCAAAATGATCGAAACCGGAGAAATCGAAAAAGATATTGTCCGAGATGTTAAAATCCCTACCGAGGAAATCGTAGAGGTTAAAGACGGCAAGAAACGTTCTTTTCCTAAAAAACTTCTTCCTGGGTATATTTTGGTCGAAATGGATCTTCCGGATACTGACATGGGCTGGAAAATTCCCTGCTCTAAAATAAAAAAAATCGACGGCGTTACCGGTTTTGTGGGCACTCAGGCAGGCCGAAAACCTCAGCCTTTAACAAGCAGCGAAGCAAGGGCAATCCTGCAAAAAACGGGCGAAATTAAAGGCGATCGCATGATGCGCGCACGGCAGAGTTTTTCCGCGGGTGAACAGGTAAAAATTATTGACGGCCCCTTTGAATCATTCATTGGAACTATTGATGAAGTGTATCCGGAAAAAAATAAATTAAAGGTAATGGTTGGAATATTTGGCAGAAATGCGCCGGTAGAAGTTGATATTCTGCAGGTAGAAAAATTATAATTGTGGGAGGGAATTCCTCGGNGAATTCCCGTTAAAAAACGCTGTGTGCCAAAGCATGCGGCGCAACCACAGCCAGTGCAATGCCGCTGGCAAGGAGCTTTAAATGGCAAAGAAAAGAATTACGGCAGTAATTAAGCTGCAATGCCCCGCAGGGAAAGCTACGCCTGCCCCGCCGGTTGGGCCTGCCTTAGGGCCGCATGGGGTAAGCGCGCCGCAGTTTGTCCAGCAATTTAATGACCGGACAAAGAGCATGGAACTGGGGCTGACAATACCGGTTGTTATTACTGTTTATGCGGATAAAACATTTTCTTTTATTCTTAAAACCCCGCCCGCAGCCGTGCTGATTAAAAAAGCCATAGGGCTTGAAAAAGGATCTGCAGAACCTCATAAAGCTAAAGTTGGCAAAATTAATATGAAGCAAGTGGAAGAAATTGCCAGGCTAAAAATGCCGGACCTCAGCGCGAATGATGTTGGCGCCGCCATGCGGATTATTGCAGGCACTGCCCGTTCAATGGGCGTGGAGGCGGAAAAATGAAACACGGAAAAAAATACAGGGAAAGCTTGAAAAAATTCAATTCCGACACTGTCTATGCTTTGGATGAAGCATTAACTTTGCTAAAATCAATGGCTTATGCAAAGTTCGATGAAACCGTTGATCTTTCAGTAAAACTAAACCTAAAAAAGAGCCAAACAGTGCGCGATACCGTAGTGCTGCCCAATCAGTTCCGCGGCGAGAAAAAAATTCTGGTATTCTGCAAATCCGAGAAGGAAAACGAAGCCNTGGAAGCAGGAGCAGCNTTTATCGGCGCTGATGATCTTATCGAGAAGATTAAGGGAGGCTGGACAGATTTTGATGTTGCCGTTGCCACTCCGGACATGATGAAAGACGTTGGCAAATTAGGCATGATTTTGGGAAGAAAAGGCTTAATGCCTAATCCAAAAACAGGCACGGTTTCTTTTGATTTAAAAGGAACCCTTGCGGAATTGAAAAAAGGCCGCATTGAATTCCGTGCCGATAAAACAGGGGTGGTGCATCTGGCAGTCGGGAAAGTTTCCATGGAGGCTCCCCTTATAGCCGAAAATATTAAAACAGTAATAACTGAAATAAAGCGGAGGCGTCCAGTTGATGCCAAAGGCGAATTTGTACGGTCTGTTTCTATTGCTTCAACAATGGGTCCGGGCCTATGGGTATCAAACACCGGAGAAGGAGTATAACATGGCAATTATTGCAAAAAAGATACAGGAACACAAAACAAAAGCCATTGACGCGCTCAAAGACTCGTTTACTGGCGCCGATGGTTATATCTTTACCGAATACCGGGGTTTAACCGTAGAACAGATTACCAATCTGCGCAAAAACCTGCGCAGCAAAGAAGCGGTCTACAAGGTTATAAAAAATAATTTTGCCCGTATTGCTTTTGAGCAATTGGCAGCGCCGGATATGTCTTACTATTTAGTAGGCCCCACCGCTGTGGCAATTACTCCAAAGGATTCAAACGAAGCGGCAAAAATTCTTTTTGACTTTGTGCGGGAAGCTCCGTCGTTAAAAGTGAAAGGCGCCCTCATCGGGGGAACGGTGTACGATGCCGTTCAAACCGAGGCCTTTTCCAAACTGCCGGGCAAATTAACCCTTATTTCCATGTTCATGTCGGCGGCCAATGGCCCGGTTCGTAATTTTGCCGCTGCTTTGAATGATGTTCCGGCCAGGCTGGTTCGCACGATCAAGGCAATAGCCGATAAAAAAGGCGAGGAGGGCCAAGGAACCGCTGGTTGAATTTAACCAACAGTTCCTCAAACAGGAATTTTACCTTCAGGCTTCGGTCGCTGCCGTTCCTGTAGGTTCGCCATACACCAAATTTGGTGATGGATATATGCTTTGCCTGTGCGTTTTGTTAAAGCGGCAGGCAATAAAAAGGCGCGTAACATAATTTAGGAGAAGATAATATGGCAGCAACAAAAGAAGAAATTCTGGAAGCAATTGCTTCAATGACAGTTCTTGAGGTATCAGAACTGGTAAAAATGATGGAAGAGAAATTTGGCGTTTCAGCAGCAGCCCCTGTGGCGATTGCAGCAGGACCGGCGGCAGGCGCGGATGCGGCAGCGGCGGTTGAAGAGAAGACGGAATTTAACGTTATCCTTAAAGCGTATGATGAATCCAAAAAAATTGCGGTAATTAAAGAAGTCAGGGCTATTACAAACCTCGGCCTTAAAGAAGCAAAAGACCTGGTTGAAGGCGCTCCCAAACCGCTTAAAGAAAATGCTTCAAAGGACGAAGCCGCGAAAATTAAAGATGCCATCACTGCAGCAGGCGGCACAGTTGAAATCCAATAAACCTTTGGATAGAAAGGATAATGAATTTTTTTTGGCGCCGGAGAAAATTATACCATTCGGCATTTTCTCCGGTATCTTTTCTTATACGCTTATTGTAACTAAACCATGAACACAAGAGGGAGGACCAATGATTAAAGAGAATGTACCCGGCAAGCGAATCTATATAGGCAAGGAAATTCAGGA
>WRNF01000281.1 GCA_009776715.1 Treponema sp.
TCGCATAAGAAATAATACAATAATTGACCAGAGAATGTCTAGTATGGTTGAGAATTAATGGTTGAGAATTAATGGTTGAGAATTAATGGTTGAGAATTTATGGCTGAGAATTTATCCACCAATACATTGACTTTTTTTCCAGCTCTTTGCTATAATTTTATCATTATGACAACCAATACATTAGGTCAAAGAATTAAGGAACTGTGCAGCACTTATTCCATTAGCATGGAAATACTGGCAGAACGGAGCGGCATCTCTCAGGAGTTGATAGAAAAAATTGTAAACGAAGGGCTTATTCCCGATCTTGCCCCGCTTATTAAAATTTCACGGGCGCTGGGAGTCCGGCTTGGCACTTTGCTTGATGATCACGAGGAACTGGGGCCCGTCATTTCCCGCGCCGGGGAAGCTCCCGGTTCGGTGCGTTTTATGACCGGATTGCCGGAAGATGCCGTGCAAGGGGATAAAAGTGCAGGACAAAACGGCAGCGGGCATAAGGGGCTAACATTTAAAGCCCTTGCATCTGATAAAAACAGCCGTCATATGGAACCGTTCATTGTTGACATAGATCCGGATGCGGTGCAGGAAAAATCCGCCCATGAAGGCGAGGAATTTATTTATGTCCTTTCTGGCATTTTAAAATTGGAATACGGAACTTTGGCGGATACACTCAATGCCGGCGATTCAGTGTATTATGATTCTATAGTGCCGCACCGGGTTATTTCCGCTAATTCCAGCCCGGTAAAAATTCTCGCTGTTGTGTATACACCGGTCTAAAGAAGGGAATGATTTGTTATGGAATATATAGAGAAAACTTTAAGCGCAATGTTAAGGGAGAATGCGGAAGCGCATCCCGATCGTGATTTTATTGTCTATGCCGACCGCAACCTTCGTTTTACCTACGCGGAATTTGACAAACGGGTTGACAGTCTTGCAAAGGGCTTTCTTGCAATGGGGCTAAAAAAAGGCGACCATGTGGGAATATGGGCAACCAATGTGCCCGACTGGAACACAGTGCTGTTTGCCTGCGCACGTATCGGATTGGTTCTGGTAACCGTGAATACCAGTTATAAGTCGCATGAACTTGAATATGTGGTGCAGCAGTCGGACATGGTCTGCCTCTGCGTCATTGACGGATGGCGGGATTCGGATTATATATCAATAGTTAACGAAATGGTGCCGGAATTGAAAACGGCGCAGCGGGGGCATCTGAATTCCGAAAAATTTCCTTTCCTGAAGAGCGTGGTGTACATAGGGCAGCGAAAACACCGGGGAATGTACAGCTTTAACGAACTGCTGCTTTTAGGGCAGCACGGAGATTATGCTGAAATGAAAAAAATCGAAGATTCGCTGGACCGCAACGACATGGTGAATATGCAGTACACCAGCGGAACCACCGGTTTTCCCAAGGGGGTTATGCTTAGCCACCGGAATATACTTAACAACGGGCTGGGCATTGGCGACAACCAGCGTTTCACGGAAAAGGACATTGTATGCCTGCCTGTGCCTCTGTTTCACTGTTTCGGCTTAACGCTGGGGATGATGGCGATTATCACCCATGGAGCGACCGCTGCAATTGTCGAATGGTTTGATCCGCTCTTGGTACTGGCGACAATTCAAAAAGAAAAATGCACCGCAGTGTACGGCGTCCCCACAATGTTCATCGCAGAACTGAATCATCCCATGTTTAAAATGTTCGATCTTTCAAGCCTTCGCACCGGCATTATGGCAGGATCGCCTTGCCCCATTGAGACTATGCGGCAGGTTATCAAATTGATGCATATGTCAGAGGTAACAATTGTTTACGGCCTAACCGAATCTTCTCCGGGGATGACTCAGAGTAATTTTGATGACAGTGTTGAAATAAAATGCGGAACCGTCGGGCGCGCTCTGCCTGGAGTGGAAGTTACAATCCGCAGCCCCGAAACCGGAGAGGAATGCCCCAACGGCGTACACGGCGAATTTTGCTGCCGCGGTTACAATTCCATGAAAGGTTACTATAAAATGCCCGAAGCCACTGCCCAGTGCATAGACGAACAGGGCTGGCTTCATTCAGGCGATTTAGGGGTAAAAGACGATGACGGTTATTTTAAGGTTACCGGCCGCATTAAAGACTTAATTATCCGGGGCGGAGAAAATGTGTATCCAAAAGAAATTGAAGACTTTTTATATACCATGCCCGGAATTAAAGACGTGCAAGTAGCCGGCATTGCCAGCGAAAAATACGGCGAAGAAGTGGGGGCCTTTATTATTCTTCAGCCCGATGTTACAATGACCGAGGAAGATATCCGCGACTACTGCCGCGGAAAAATAAGCCGTTTTAAGGTTCCCAAATTTGTGTTTTTTGTTGACAGTTACCCGCTTACCGCATCCGGAAAAGTACAAAAATATTTACTTAGGGAAATGGGCTGTAAAAAATTAGGAATTGTGAATGAGGAATGAGATTGTCGGTTATTATACGTTCTTTCTAACAATACCCCCGATCCCCGATCCCCAGTCCCTGATCCCTTTTATAATAAATTATTATGAGGAGCAATTATGGTGTACAGTGCAAATGAAAAACGGTACGAGGCAATGAAGTATCGGCAATGCGGAAGGAGCGGTTTGAAACTTCCGGAAATTTCCCTTGGTTTTTGGCACAATTTTGGCGATGAAGATTGTTTTGGAACCGGCTGCGAAACAGTGTTAAGCGCATTTGACGCAGGAGTAACACATTTTGATTTTGCCAACAATTACGGGCCGCCGCCCGGTTCCGCCGAAAAAACTTTCGGGCGAATTCTTAAGAATAATCTTCTTGCTTACCGTGATGAGATTATTATTTCCACAAAAGCAGGTTATGGAATGTGGCCGGGGCCTTACGGCGACGGGGGCAGCAGAAAATACCTTTTTTCCAGTCTGGAAGCAAGCCTAAAACGGCTGCAGGTTGATTATGTTGATATTTTTTACCATCACCGTCCCGATCCTGAAACGCCGATGGAAGAAACAATGACTGCCCTTAAAGATATTGTGCACCAGGGCAAAGCCTTGTATGCCGGCATATCAAATTACAGCGCCGAAGAAAGCGCAAAAGCCATTGCCATGCTGCACTCGCTCGGCGTGCACTGCCTTATTCACCAGGCAAATTATTCCATGCTTAACCGCTGGACAGAAGACGGTTTGCTTGATGTTCTTGAAAAAGAAGGAACAGGCTGCATCTGCTTTTCACCATTGGCTCAAGGGCTTTTAAGCAAAAGATATCTGGACGGAACAGTTCCCGCAGGGTCCAGGGCATCCAAAGAAGTTTTTCTTAAATCTTCTTCCATAACGCCGGATCTGCTAAAAAAGCTCAATGCGTTAAACGCCATTGCAAAAGAAGGCGGGCGATCTCTTTCTGCCCTTGCAATACAGTGGATACTGCGTGATAAGCGAAACACCTCGGTGCTGGTGGGCGCAAGCTCTTCCTCCCAACTGAAGGAAAACCTTTCCGCCCTTTCCCATCCGCCGCTGTCCGAGGAAGAGCTTGCAAATATAGAGAAAGCGCTGTAAGGTTAATTTTTCTTATTAGACAAATCTTCATAAGCAACCGCATAGCATCCGCTGCGAACCAACCATGAGGTAACTTTTAAAGCTATAAAAAGGCCACGGATTAGCACGGATTTCCACAGATTGCGTACCTTCGGTACGTCACAGAGGAATATAGATTTCTAGGACTGAAACCAAGAATAATCATTGAGTTTATACAGAATTTAAGAATAAAATAAAAAATCCGTGGAAATCCGTAAAAGCCTCCCTTCGGTCGGCGAGTGTAAGGAAAATTATTATACGTCGCCGCTAAAGCGGCT
>WRNF01000282.1 GCA_009776715.1 Treponema sp.
TATCAATTTCCTTGCGGTATGCTTTTAATATAGAAAGCGCGATAGGGTGGTTTGAAAAAGACTCGGCTTTTGCAGCATATTCCAGCACTTGCACGTCTGTCCAATTGCCTGCGCTTTGTATGCCGGTTACGTTGAATACCCCTTTAGTTAAGGTTCCGGTTTTATCAAAAACCACAATGTCAAGACTGTTAAGAGCTTCAAGAAAATTACTGCCTTTAACCAATACCCCTTTTCGGGAAGCTCCGCCTATACCGCCAAAAAACCCAAGCGGTATAGAAATAACCAAAGCACAGGGGCAGGAAATGACCAGAAATACAAGTCCCCGGCGTACCCATTCAGCCCAAAAGCCAAAGCCAAGAAGCGGCGGAAGAAAGGCGATGAGAGAGGCAAGGCCTACAACAACCGGGGTATAGTAACGGGAAAAAACCGTGATGAAATTTTCTGCGGGAGCTTTTTTGTTTGAGGCGTTTTCTACAAGATCAATTATTTTAGCAACGGTAGATTGCCCAAAGGTCTTTGTTACCTTGACAGTCAATACGCCGTTTTGATTGATGCAGCCCGACATCACCGTATCCGGCATCTTTGCTCTTAGGGGAACAGGCTCGCCGGTTAATGCCATTGTATCCAGCATTGCCTCGCCTTCAATTACTTCGCCGTCCAGAGGAATTTTTTCCCCTGGTTTTACCAAAATAATGTCCCCAATGCCTACAGTTTCCGGATCAACTTTTACCGCTTCGCCGTTTTGCAAAAGGTTGGCATAATCAGGCCGAATGTCCATAAGGCCAGCAATGGATTTCTTTGATCTGTTAACCGCCATTTCCTGAAAAAATTCCCCAACTTGATAAAACAGCATAACCGCTGCCGCTTCCGGATATTCGCCTATGATAAATGCTCCTATGCTAGCTATACTCATCAGAAAGTTCTCGTCAAATATTTTCCCCTTTAACAGATTTTTTAAAGCCTGCAGCACAATATTGCCGCCTAGAATAAGGTAGGCTGCCATGAAAACAGCAAAGTTAACCCAGTACTGCATTTCCGGCATCCGGTTTAAAATAATGCCTGTTGCAAAAACCGCCGCCCCGGTTATAAGACATATAATTCTTATTTTACCATCGTCTTTTTTATGATGGGCGCAATCGGAACAAGCGGCCCCTTTCAAAGTTTCAGTCTTGGTCATAAAAAAACTCCTTACCTGTATTATAATTGCTCAATCATTCAACTGTCAAGCAAAAAAAATTTTAAGCTTGTTGCCTCATATCACTCATGTATATGTTCAAACCCCTTTTCAAAAATGTCTTTCACATGGCTGTCTGCCAGGAAATAATAAACTTCCTTTCCCCTCTTGTCATATTTTACAAGGTTGCTAAGCCGCAAGGATCTAAGTTGATGAGAAATTGCCGATTTTGTCATGCCAAGCAGTACGGCAATATCGCATACACACATTTCCCCGCAAGAAAGCGCCCAAAGGATACGAATACGGGTACTGTCAGAAAACATCTTGTAAAGGCCGGCAAGATCGTAAAAATCCTCCTCTTTCGGCATGGCTTTGCGAACCCGCTCGACTGCTTCTTCGTGGATAAGCTCACAATCACACAGCAGTTTATTTTCTTTCATGTTAGCTCCAACAGTTGAGTAAACATTCAACTGTTGTCAGAATAATCCTGTTTGTCAATATTTGTCAATAGGAGCTTACCTCTAACTTCATTTGGGCCTCTCGCTAAGCCATATATGCAAAAGCCACGGATTTTCACGGATTTTACGGTAGTACAAGCCGCTTTAGCGGCGACGTACAATAATTTTCCTTGCACTTGCCGACCGAAGGGAGGCTTTCACACGGATTTTTAATTAATTCTGATTAATCAGTGTAAATCCGTGGAAAATCTGTGCTAATCCGTGGGCTTTTCTTTAATTTCATAAAAGTTACCTCATGGATGGTTCGCTGCGGGAGCGGCGCAGGGGCTTACTTACAGAAAACCCGGATGCTGTTCTGTCACAGTCGTTCTCGCTCAAAATCCTTTAAAGGCTTACATGGTTGAGAAATTACAGGAAACATTAAAACATGAGGGGTTCGCCAATGGCTGAAAAAAACATGGATTATTACGTTAACCTTCCTTACTCTTTTATTATTGACTGGTCTGATGCGGACGGCTGTTTTTTAGGCAGCATTGCCGAGCTTGAGCGCAATATGACATGCGGCGGGACCCGTGAGGAAGTTTTAGCAAACCTTAACGATGCGCTGGTTTCTTACATTGCAACGAGCCTCGGTAATAACATGGAAATTCCCGAACCGTTAAACGTTAAAGATTTCAAAGGAAATATTGCGTACCGCACAAGCAGCGAACGGCATTATTTGCTTGCAAAACAGGCAAAACTTTGCGGCAAAAGCATAAATGCTTTTATTGACGAAACAATCGCGGAAAAATTAAACGTAATTTCAGGCGTAGCGGTCGGTGCCGAAGGTCCTTAAATCCCCGCCTCCAAGCTGCCGTTCCAGCAGCGCTATTTTTTTATCGACTTCTTTCAGCCACTCCATGAGGTCGCGCGGCGCGCGCCGCTGCACGGACTGCAAGCCGGCCGCCGCCCCGGCCATCTCGTCAAGAATCTTTTCTTTCAGCGCGTGCAGTTTTTTCAGTTCCTCTGTTTTTGTCATTCCTTGCCTCCTACGGTTTTTTTGCATTTGCGCTTCATACGCATTGATCGCGTTTCTCAGTTTTTCCAGCACCGTGCGCGAATTTATTTCCAGCCCCAGCCGCGCGGCATCCCAGCCTTTGGCGCGGTACTCGTCGCGGCAATGCTTTACCTGCGATTCCAGCCACGCATCGGACAGGCACAGGTTGTACACCCTACAGTCCAGCGCTTCATGGCTGCCTATGTCCTTAAACCCGCCACCGGCCATTTTTTCGCTGTTGGTAAGCTGGGCATAGTAGCCGTCAGGGTAGTTGCACGGGAATTCGCAGTACCCGTTAGGCGAAGGGTTCTCCCTGGCCGCTCTGACGTTTAGACTGCCGAACAGCGCGCTTTTGTAGTAGGCGGCGGAAGCGCCCACGCGCCGCTGTCGTTTTCAGCAAGCCGGTAAAGGTATTCACGGACGGGCATGTTCCTTGCTTCCGCTTTTTTTTGAATGGCGGCCCATTCTCCGTCAAAAAAATAGATTTTCCGCTGTTTCCGCTTCGTTTCCGCTTTCGGCCGGCCCGCTCCCGGCCTTGCACCGCCCCTCATTGTATTAAATTAAGCGCCATTGCAATGGCGGCGCACATGCCCGATATGCCGAGGCATACTGCTATAAATTTCTTGGTTTGCATTGTCATTGTCTTGACTCCTTGATAAAAATGCGTTACTCTTAAAAAAGAGTGCCGGAAGAGTGTCTGGCGGCACGTCCCGGTTTGGCTACCTTGCCATGTTAATTATGGCAAAAACCAAGCCTGCAATACTGGCGGCTGTTCCAACTACGGCCAGTATTCTCCAGAATAAGCCGTCAATTTTTGGCGGCTTTTTTTCCGGTTTCATGTCTGCCTCCTGCTGCAAGATTTAAAGGCTGAGCAGCCTCTATGATTTTATGGTACTATGAATTCAATATTGTGTCAAGCGGTTTTATGTTTTTTTTTATTTTTTCTTTTATAATGTTTATAATTTACCGGTTATATTGATGAAATGCCGTACACGCCTTTTGAAATGTCGTATAACACCGTGCTTTTAATGTATTTTTCTTTAATCCCTAACTTTTCCAACTTTTACGTAATAGGCAAGATATTCAACGATTGTAATAGATCCCGAGTCTTCTTGGTTATCTCCGCATCATACCACTGGTC
>WRNF01000283.1 GCA_009776715.1 Treponema sp.
TGTTGTTTTAAATTAAGTTTTCGAACAAAAACTCTGCGTCTTTGCGTCTCCGCGTGAGAAAAAATGAACTAAATGTCCTCGGACTTTAGTCCGGCGGACTTTAGTCTGGCGGACTTTAGTCCGCAACTTGTTGACATTGGTTATTTACCGCAAAATTCCACAAGTCCGACAGGCTCCTAGAACGGTAAGCGTCAATTTTTATCACCTGCCTGTGCAGGCAGGCGGTAAAATTGAGGGATACACTTCAGGCACTGAATTGTCCTTCATATACGGGAAGGGTAAAATGCACTGTAGTACCGCCCGCCTGCCTGCTCTCGATCCAAATACTGCCGCCCTGGGATTCCACTACTGTTTTGCAGAGGTACAGCCCAAAACCTGTGCCGCCGTCGGACACCCCGCGCTCAAATACATGCGGCAGCATTTCCTTGGAAATTCCTAAACCGGTATCGGTTATGGTAACGGTAATTATTCTGCCATTTTTCTTAGCGGAAAGTGTAATGGTTCCATTTTCGGTATGTTCGCCCGCATTTTGCAGTATGTTTGTTACAACCTGGGTAAGCAGATCGGCACTGCCGTATACATGCAGGTCATTTTCAATGACGGTAACAAGTGAGTTTCCTGACCTTTGTAAGAAGAGCCTAAGCATTTCCGCACTGCTTGCCAGCAAAGCTGATATATCTACCATCCCTTTATCCTCGCTTTCGCTCATGGATGCCAAAGTCAGCATCCCGCCCACCATGCGCGCAAGCCGCATAATTTCACTCTGGGCTGTTTCGAGTAGTTTCCCCGCTTCCTTGTCTTTCAGCGCTTCGTTCATATCTTCCAGTATTTCCATTACAGTTTGCACATTGACAGAAATAATCGTCAATGGGGTTCTCATTTCATGGGAAGCATTGGCAAGAAAGGCAGTCTTTGCACGGCTGGCATGAACAAGCACAGTATTTTGTTCATCAAGTTTTTTTTGCTGCTCGTTGTAAAGCCGTAAATGCAGAAAAAGGCTTATGCCCAGCACGGTACTCACAATACAGAAGGCTATAATGATGTCGGTGAGTATTTTTTGTTCATTAGTTATGGCATTTACAGTTTGCGGATAAAAATAAGCGATAAGGCAGATACCGGTATAAAGTAAAATTTCCGTCAGGGAAAAAAATATTGCCTTTTTCCCTTCGAGCATAAAGACGGTGAAGGATACGGCAAACACGAAAAAAAGCGGCATCCCGCTATGGTAGCCGCCTCCGGTAAAAAACATAAAAGGAAACAAACCAATGAATATTATAATGGTAGTAATGAGGTAACAAATCTGATAACGCTGCGTCAGGCGCGAATAGGTCAGAAGAGCATAAGAAAGCACGGCTGAAGCCAGGCAAAATACTATGTTTAGGGTTCCAATATTAATTGCTAAGCCGAAAAATCCCATAAATAAACCGATAAAGGTTCCGCCAATGGCCAGTACATGAAACAGCCTGACACGTAGGCCAAAATGCGGGGCAAAGAAAGCATTATGGAACCATGTAACGAGTTTTTTCATGGATTTTAACCTCTGTATTATGAGACTTTTACAAAACTATTGCAAGGCATAAAACAACATGCAATTCCGGCATTTATACTCAATTATTAGAGAATTTCTGCCTAAAAAAAAGGTTTTAAAGCAACCTAAACAATGTTTTTGTGTCTATTTATACGGAGGATTTTATGGGCGTACCGTATACAGAGAAACCTTGGGCGTTTTTAGAAGAATACCGGGGAAAAGCGTTTCAAGGAGAATGGCCGACACTGCCGGAGATGTTCTCGATAACCGTTTCGCGTTATCCTGATCGGGCATGTTTTACAATTTTCGAACCTGGCCGAATCACATTAAATTACACTGAAGCACTGCATCTTATTAAGGCAGTTGCACGCTGGCTGCACAGTAAGGGCATCCGCCGCGGGGACAAGGTAGCGGTAACGGGCAAAAACGCGCCGGAATGGACAATTGCTTACCTTGGCATACTTTTTTCCGGAGCCACTGCTGTGCCAATTGATTATCAGCTTAAAAATGAAGAAATCGAACTATTAATCAAGGCAGCCGGGGTAAAAATACTCTTTACCGATGAAGAAAAATTACAATTCTTTACTGAATCCTCAGAACTTGAAAAGGTAATTTCCCTGAAGGACGGTGTTGGAAGCTACATTTACCAGTTGGACGGTCCGGAAGCGGAAATAGAACCGGCAGTCGAAAGCGATCTTGCGGCAATAATGTTTACATCGGGAACCACAGGAAAACCCAAGGGGGTAATGCTTACCCATCAGAACCTGGTATCCGACTGTTATTTAATACAGGGAACGCCGCTGCTCATTTTCCATACTGATGTGTTTTACGCGATACTTCCCATTCATCATTCCTACACGATGCTGGCGGTTTTTATCGAAGCTGTTTCCGTAGGGGCCGAGGTGGTATTCGGCAAACGCATGGTAACAAAGCAAATTCTTAAGGAATTAAAAGAGGCGCAAATTACCATGCTGCTGGGCGTGCCCATGCTGTTTAACAAGGTACTGGCCGGCATTCTTCGCGGGTTAAAAGATAAAGGCCCCATTGTGTACGGTTTAATTTCTTTTATGATGGGCATTTCGGGAATGATAAAAAAAATATTTAAGGTAAATCCCGGTAAAAAAATGTTCGGTTTTATTCTGGAAAAAGCCAGTTTAAAATCGATGCGGATTTGCATTTGCGGCGGAGGCCCCCTTACCCCCAGAGTGTTTAAGAAATACAATCAACTGGGGATTGATTTTGTGCAAGGCTACGGCCTGACCGAAACTTCCCCGGTTCTTACCATCAACCCAATTGAACAGTACAAGGAAACCAGCGTAGGAAGAATTTGCCCCGGGGTTGACATGAAGATAGAATATCCCGATGACCGAGGAATTGGCGAAGTAATTGTAAAAGGCCCTATGGTAATGAAAGGCTATTACAATATGCCGGAAGAAACAGCCGAAACATTTACTGGCGACGGGTATCTTAAAACCGGCGATCTTGGATACATGGACCATGAAAATTATCTGTATCTTACCGGAAGGGCAAAAAACACCATTGTTACCGAAGGAGGCAAGAATGTCTATCCGGAGGAGATTGAAAATGAATTCCAGCTCTACGAAGAAATTGAGCAGATTTTAATACGCGGTTTTGTGCTTGGCAAAAAAACAAAAGCCGAAAATATTGAAGCGCTTGTCTATCCCAATCCTGAATATAAAGATGAAGCAGGGACTGCTCCTTCCGCGGAACAAATGAAAATCCGGGTTGATAAAATTATTTCCGAAGTAAATAAACGGCTTCAGCCATACCAGCGAATCCAAAAAACCGTTATTCTTAATGAAGCCATGGAAATGACAACAACAAAAAAAATTAAGCGCGGAGATGTGTAGATTCGTAACTATTCAGTTGTATGTTTTTACAAAGGACGGATCAGACCTTAGGTGCGATAAGGCCCGGCGCAGGGAAGCGGCGCGTTCTTCCAGAAAAGCAGCAGGCAGGGCTGAAGTTTTAGGGTCTTCGGGAGAGGGACGGGCTTTACCGTATATTTGTATGCANCGAATGCCTCCTTCCTCTGCCTTGGCACCGGATACCAGTTCCGCAATTAACTGTTCCCAGGCCTTCGCTTCATCCGGCGGGGGGGCTTTGCCGTCTACAGCGCAGATCATGGTTTGAATGGCTGCCGGAGCGCAGGCAGTAAATTCTTTAATTCCTTTCACTATTTTTGCAAAAGGGACTGTGCAGCGGTTCATTTTTTCGTACCATTCCGGCGTTCCGGCATCCAGTTTAAGCCAAATAC
>WRNF01000284.1 GCA_009776715.1 Treponema sp.
GTCCGCCGGGAGTAAAAACTATTTGGATTGGGCTTGATAAACTTAATACTCTGCTTACCTACAAGGAATGGCTACCAGATTCTGTGGGTCAAGTTTAGCCTGAAGGGCGGGGTATTAAACCCCACTGCGAATAAAAACCCGTGGAAATCAAGAGGGGAATCTTCGCCTGAACCACTTGCAGTGGTCAAGCTTGGTTGAGGTGCCGTGGCTATTGTTTATATGCTTTGGCGAGATGCCCAAATGAACCTACTGATAAGAGCCGTACTCTCCCTGGCTGACATACTGCGCCTGATTATAGCCGTTTATTATCTGCATGTTTCCCGGAATAACGGCGCCCCCTGTCCAGGCATTCCCGGAAAAACTTGCACCGTATCTCATGCCGGCAGAACCTGTTATCTGCCCCATGCATGGCTTCACAAGAACGCTGCTGTACGGGCCGATATACTCTATAACCCCTGCATTTTCAGAATTTGACACCATGCCGGCACAGGACAGCCCGTTTATTCCCCCTATCCCATGGTTCCCCAATGCCGTATATTGCAGCGTCCCGCCGTTATA
This sequence comes from Treponema sp., assembly GCA_009776715.1. The sequence goes on from WRNF01000284.1 coordinate 559, forward strand.
GCAATTGTCAATGTCGCCCCAACTGTTTCCCGCAATGCCGCCCATCGTTCCCGGATGATAAATTGTCCCGTAATTTACACATCCGCTTATTTGCCCGTATCCATACGAATTATACCCGGTTATGCCCCCCACGAATGTATTTGCATTATTGCAGCTTATCATAAAAGGCATACTGCTTGCATTGGTTGCGCTGGTACAATCTTCTATAATCCCATTGTTGACCCCGGCAAACACGCCAATATTATCAATGCTCATGCCGGATGCAGGCGGCGGCACATAAATATTGGCCTCTATGGTCAAATTTTTAATGATGCCGTCATTGCTTTTAAAAAACCCGTAGTCATACATAGGCTCGGAGCCGCCGGTATAACCCGGGTAAATTGACACGCCCGATACGGTATACCCGCCGCCCTCGAGGGTGCCGTTAAAAGCATTCAGGGGAATCCAACTGCCGGTGGGTGCAACATTGATGTTATTGCATATTTCATAATACCGGTTACGGTCTGTGTAAAGAGTGTAATGAAGGTTTTTCAAATGCTGGGCAGTCTGAATTTGGAAAGGATCAAGTTCGGTTCCGCTGCCGCCCCCGTACAGGTCAAATATGGAAGCGATGCTGAGCCGCCCTCCGCTGACGCATTTATCCCATAAATCGGGGATGTCCTTTACGGCATTTTTCATTATGAGCTGCTTTAGCTCATAAGGGCTAATATTGGGAAAATAGGACTTAACCAGCGCGGCCGCCCCGGAAGTAAATGCGGTTGCGTGCGATGTCCCGATACCGGTATGATATCCAGTGGCAATTTCTAACGAGTTGTCAGGAGGTTTATAACCAGCATGCGTCCCATCCAAACATTTTGTTATCGGATATGTGCTTAAAATTTCATAACCAGGGGCAAAAATATGCACTGCTGTAGCGCTGTAGCCAGAACCTGAGCTGATGAAGCCATAATTGTCTATTGCGCCTACCGTGATCATATTGTCCAGTAAAAAACTGGGCGGATAATACGGCGTTATGTCAATATCACCACTACTGTTTCCTGCAGAGCAAATAAACAAGCCCCAAAAAGAATCAATGGCATTTTTTAATGCAATGTCATTAAAAACATTATGTCCCCAACTGAAGTTAAGGATACCTATATTGTTTTGTTCTGCATAAGTAATTGCGGCAATTACATTTTTGGTAGTAGTGTTAGCAGGCGAAAGATCAACATTACCGTCATTAGATATTTTTAACGGAACCAGAGTAACATTCCAGCATACACCGGTAGTTCCTATAGTGTTATTCCCCGCCGATCCGCATATTCCTGCCATTTGGGTGCCATGATCTTTTGTATCATCGGTATTATTATTATCGTCAACAAAATTCCAGCCACTTGTCAGGTTGGCATTAAGATCGGGGTGGCTTGCAATGCCGGTGTCGACAATTCCAACTTTTATGTCATGGGAGCCGACGGTAAAATCCCATGCCGCTGGTGCTCCTATTCCGTATGTTCCATGCAATCCCCACTGGGTACGAACGGCATTTGGATTGTTATAATATTCGTCGTTTGGTTCATTACACGGGTAATAATAACAATTGGGACCCGCATATAATATTCCCTCTGCCTGTTCCAACTCATGAATTACGCTTAACACATTTTCCTTGCTCTCAAAGGGCAGTTTTATTTCCAGAATTTGGCGGAACCTGTCNTCGGCAATCAATGCGTTTTTTATACTGCCTTCTATAACGGTAAGGTCTTTAACATACAGTTTTTCAAAATTCCCGAAAAANCCNTCTTCATGCCTTTTGTTCATTCCGCCTGTGTATTTGTCCATAACGACTAACACGGTGGAAGCGTCAAAATCATCGTTGATTGTTGCATTGCAGTAAATCTTTGCTTCATGCTGTTCCGGCGCGGCTGTGCTGCGGTTATTACGCGCTCCTGGGTTCATAGCCGAATGAGGGCAACTACCCATTGCAGCAAGGCACAACACAAGCAGCGGCAAAAGTAACTTAATGCGTGTTTTCTTTTTCATATTATGCTCTTTAATTAATATTTCCATTTTTCAATTGTATCTTTTAATTGTATCAGATCATCAACTGTGAGAAAACCTAAATTGTATGCCTCCTGCAATGAATAAAGTTGACCGCTTTTCCATGCAAGAGGGAGAATGTAGCTAGAAGAATATGTTATATCAGCGACAATAATATCATAACTATAATCCCAATGAGAAAGATATAAATCAGCAAATCTTACTATAAAACAATCATTGTAGCTTCCCAAATAACTATCAACAAAAACTTCTTCCATGTTCACAGGCTGGCGGTCCGCAGGCTCCCGCCCCTTAGGTTTATACAGATCAAAATTATCAAAATACGCCTGTAGCATTTGCAGTTCTATTTCCGCACTTAAGCCGTCCCATTGCCCCTTTTGGAAATATGCTCTTAAATTACGTAAATCGTCCCAGGTTAAAAAACTTAAACTGTATGCATCCTGCAATTGATAAAACTGCCCATCCTTCCACAGAATAAGAGGAAACAATGCATGTATCTATATTCCCGATATGACTTTAAAATAGAGGGGTATTTCATCTGGTCCTGTACCACTAAGAAATACTACAGGATAATTTTTACAGCTTCTGTAAAAGACATTGCCCGACAACCCTTGGGAATAACCATAAAAGTCTGTTAAATCCTGCAAAATTTGCTGCCGCATCTCCTCGCTTAATTCAATGAAGATTCCAAGCTCTTGTTCCCCGCCTTCCTCGGTCCCTTGCCCGTTTCCCTTTTTCTTGCCTCCCTGTTCATCTTCGCCCTGGTCGTTTCCCTTCCCTTTCTGGGCATTAGCCTGGGATGCATCCGATCCGTCATTTCCTCCTGTGCAGCCTAAAATGCCTATGCAGAATGCCGCTACCAGGATTACCCCTGCGTTTTTTAAGGCTTTCATAACAGCCCTCCTCGTTTTGTTTGCAGTGAAACAATATTGCTACTTTATAATTATTATAGCGCTTTTTTCGGTGTTTATCAAGGTAAATTTTGCAGTTTTGCGGTCAACGCCAACAAGCTAACAGGAGAATTTTCTCCCTTTTTTTAACACGAAAGCACATTGAACCTTAGGTTCGCAGATGCAAAGATCATAAAGGAAGAAGAGGAAAAAATCTAATAAAGGGTATTATACCGCAGGGCAGAGCCCTGCACCCGCCGCCTACGGCGGCTTTCCGCAGCAGAGCTGCGGGGTATTAAACCCTTCGTTTCCTCATTC
>WRNF01000285.1 GCA_009776715.1 Treponema sp.
AGAAACAATACGTCAGGGATGGATGTTATGAAACACAGATAATCATCTGCCTGCGGCAGGCAGGCGGATTTTACGGATTTACACAGATTATTCGTAATTTTTTTCTTCGTTAATCAGTGTTAATCCAATGTCAACAAGTTGGGGACTAAAGTCCGAAGGACATTTAGTTCATTTTATCTCACGCGGAGACGCAAAGGCGCAGAGTTCTTGTCCGAAAAATTAACTTTAAACAACACAAAATAGTACAAATTTCTCAAATTTTAAGAAAAAATACCGAACAACAGCTTTGCGTCTCTCCTTTTATGTCCTATGCATATTTTTGTAAAAATTGAGCAATTAACTTATCGTATTGCGCCTCTTGGGTAGCTCTGACATGAGAGTGCTTGCCTTCAGGGAAAAAGCAATGCTCTTTGTGTTTCGATTCGCATGCAGCAAACAGTTCCTCGCCTTTTGATTTTATGCAAAACATATCCTTGACGCTCCAAATAAATAAAATAGGAATGTCAATATCTTTCATATATTTGAACGGCGTTTCCGTAAAAAGCCTGGCCTTGGTAAGCACGAAGGTTAGGAAGAAAATCGAATGCAGCACAGGAAATGCGGGCTGTTTAAACCTTTTGATATTGTATTTAAAAACTTCGTAAAAACTATAAAATAATCCGTCGGTCACTATCCTCTTTACTAAACTGCTGCCCTCGTTTTTTAGCTTGACATAGGTATACACCGCTGTCGCTCCGCCGATACAAATGCCGTGAAGGGTAAAGTCGCTTATATGGAATTTCTCGTTTATCAGTTTAATCCACAAAATTAAATCGCCGCTTTCATTGATGCCCGCCGTAGGATATTTTCCGTCGCTCAAGCCGTGCGCACGAGCATCGATAACCAAAATATTGCAGCCGTTTTTATAATAAACATCAGCATAATAATAGGAATACAGCAGTGATTCTTGCCTCCCCTGTATGATTACGGCGCATTTGTCAAATCCGAAATTTATATACTCGCCATATAGATTAAGGCCGTCGTTGACAATATGCAGTTGCTCTGTAATGCTTTTAAATTGCTGTGCCCACGCTATCCCTTCGGCAAACATGCGCACTTGCGATGCATCTTTTTTGTTGGTACACTCCCTTGATCTTTTCTTTGGGTTACGGTACATTATGTTATAAAAAATCGTGATAACAAGAAGCAGGTATATAATAATCCCGAAGCCGGCAAGACATATGGCGGCAATTACCCAGGGATTTAGTAAAATCATAGTTTCTCCGATATGATTTTGTTCATAATTTCTTTCTCGTATTGCAAATCGGTTATTTCCGTTCCGAAATAGTAAGCGGCAAAAAGCCCGGGGCCGATGTTTATTCCGTTTATTGGATATATGTTGGAAATAATAATCTCCTTTGGTTTAATTTCTTCTTCAATGAGGGATGCCAGTATTTTCGCTTGTTCTATTCTTGCCGAATGGGCGACAAAAATAATTTGCTCGTTTGCGGACTTAATTGTTTGCTTGATATATTCAATGGTTGCTTTTTGGGCTTTTTTATAGCCGCTGATTTTCGCCATTGGCGTAACCATGCCGTCAGAGTCAAAATCGCCCATCACCTTTATCCCTGCAAGGGTTCCGAAAAACGCTTTAGCATGTGAAATTCTTTTCTTTGACGCTAAAAAAAACAAATCATCCAGCGACCCCATCTGGTGAATGGTTTTTTTGATTATTTCCAGCTTTTGGGCATTTTGCTCTATTGAATCACCCTGTGCACGAAGCTCACATGCCTTAATGATTAAGAGCCCCTGGGCTGTAGAATATTTCATGGAATCTACGACGATTATTTTTCGCCCGGGGTATTTTTCAGTTAAAATTTTTTGCGCGTTCAGCATAAAATTGTACATGCCGCTGAGTTTGCTTGACATACTTATTGCCAAAACGTCCTTCCCTTGCTGCAAAAAGGGTTCAAAATAAGCAACAATTTCATCGGCGCTGCACGGGGATGTACTGTATCCGGTTTTGTTNGTCTTTAACAANGCGTAAAATTCGTCAAGNTCAGCGTCACTTAAATCAATGCTTCCTTCAACGTCGTTTGAGTAAGGTGTGCTCATATACCATTTCAGGTATCCGTCAAGCTCGAAGCGGGTCCTAAGCCCCGCGGATAAATCGCAGCATGTGTCCGTGATAATTGCATAACTGTACTTCATAATTCCTCCTGTATTTTNAGTATTACTATGTTAATCTACTCTGTCAATATGCCCCNATAATAAAATCACAGTCATGCTGCAAACCTTCAAGATAGGTAAACTCTATGTTGCTGTTTTTTTCAAAAAAGATGCGGATGCTGTCAATATCTTTTGGTTTGCAGTATTTCCCGCCAAAAACAACCACCGTTGAATACGGCTCCAATGTCTTTTCGTCCGCCACTGCATTCAAAGTTTCAAAAATATTATCCTTAATAATATTTTCCCCCTTTAAATTGCCCGAATATTGCACATGGTTATCTACAGCAACTGCACTGATGCTTGTTTGAAAAACCTGCCGCTTTTTAAGGCTTTCAAGCGATTGTATAATATCTTTGAAGCCGCCGGTTAAAATCAATGATGAAAGCAAAAAAAGTGTTTTTGACAAGCCCTCTGATTCTGCAACATAAAGGTTTTGAAGATTTGAAGACAGCTTGATATTTTTGAGTTTTTCGCAGGTTTCCTTGTTGTCAGGAAAAATTATAAGGTTTTCTTTTAAGAACTCTTCAAGCAGTTTCGTTAATCCTTCTTCAGTGGGATGATGACCCAAGGGAACATTAAAAGCAAGGTCCGCGCCAAACTGCTCTAANNCCGCCGCGTTACCGTCTCCGGATGTAAACGCGACAATGGCAAAACCCCTGTGCTTTCTNAGTTTTAGCGCTTCAAATTCCTGGGTCCCGAAGAGATCGTCAACTTTCCTNGCGTTAAAAACACCGTAATTGGAAAATTCGTCCATTAGGTTCTGCGGCTCATTGGTATGTATATGCACCTTCAAGATGTCTTCATCTATCGAGACAACAATCGAATCCCCTTTTTTTGCAAGCAAGCCGGCATAGTAATCCTTGCTTTCTGCATTTTGAATGCTTAAAATAAATTCAGTGCAATAGCGGAAAAATGAAACGTTTTTAACAAAGACTTTTCTGCGTTCGGGAAGATTGCTTAATCTGCAGTCAAAATACTGTAAATCATCGTGCAGCGCTCTCTTCATTCCTTCAAAAATCAGGTAAAGCCCGACGGCGCCGCTGTCCAAAACATTGTTGTCCCTAAGCATGTCCATTTGATTAAGCGTTTCCTTCACGCAAATGAACATTTCGACAGCCAAAATATCAAAAAACGCCATTATAGACGTTTCGCCGTTGGTCCTATGGAGCGTTTTTTTAATTCCCTCGTGCATTACCGTAAGCATAGTGCCCTCGGCGGGCTTGAGCAGCGCACTGTAAGCTTTTTGGTAAGCGTGCGGCAAGGCAGAACTTAGGTCGGCAACCGAGACAGTATCTTTTCCCTTTGTAAATTCATGAATTCCTAAAAAAAATTGCGATAAAATAAAACCTGAGTTCCCCCTTGAGCTCATCAGCATACCCTTTACAAAGGCCGAAAAAGTGCCGGAAAACGATGGATCGGGGGAGAGGGCTGTAATGCCGCCTGCGAATGTATTTTTCATGTTTGTACCCGTGTCGCTGTCGGANACGGGAAAAACATTTATTTCGTTTAGGTATTCTATGTTATGCAAAAGATTATTATAGCCGCTAAGCAGCATTTTACAAAGCAATTCACTGTTAATACTATT
>WRNF01000286.1 GCA_009776715.1 Treponema sp.
CAGGGATTTTTAACAACGTCTCTTCTGCTGAATTTCCGCAGCGATATGCTCATAAAGTTTTCTGCCGGGGCGGGTTTTCAGAATAGAATTTTTGAAGAAAACGTAAACTTCAATATATACGAAAAGTATTTTTCACAAAATTTTAAAAACAAATATGGTATTTTAAACGATTCGGTACTTGCCGATTTTGATGCCCCTTACAATATAACCGCTAATACCATATCCGCCAATTCTGAACTTGTTAAGAACATACAGGGGCGCCTCGATTATGATTGGGAGATTACAAACGGCCTTATATTTGCTGCAGGCGTACAGGAAATGATTGGCATGCACAGCATATCCGGCACTCAGAATATGCGTGTGGAAAACTGGCTGCGCGATCTTGATGACAAAGAAACAATCTTCATTTCTATGGGTATTGTTCCCAATGATCCGCGCCGTGCTTTTCTGGAAGAAAATGTGATGGTAAGCACTCCTTCTCTTGTTGACAACAATGTTCCGGGCAATACTGTCTTCACCACATCGCCCTATGGACTTATCGAATACAATTCACCTGCAAGGCGCTTTGGTTTGGAGCTTGGGCTGCGCGCAGATCACTATTATCTTGTGGGCAGCAACCTATCGCTGGGGACAATGCCGGTTTTAAATCCTCGGCTTAATCTGGATTTTAATCTTTTAAAAAACCGCTCTGTTTTCGAGTCCATAAACCTTTCCGTCGGAAGCGGTCTTTTTTCTTCAATGCCGGATATGGCAGCGGCGGCAGAAGAACGGTTCCTGATAGATGAAATTAAACCAACCCGTTCATGGACATCCGTTGTTGGAACCAATCTGGAATTTCTTTATGACATGTCTTTCAATATCGAAGCTTATTACAAACACATATATAACAGAATGTACGCCCCCATAAATTTTGATCTTGCAGGCAATGTTGATATGCGGCACTATTTTGACGGTAAAGGCAGAGCTTGGGGATTTGACCTCTTGCTGCAAAAAAAAAGTTCCCGGTTTTGGGACGGATGGATTTCATATTCTTACAATTGGACGCAGCACCGCGATCTTGGCAATGAATGGTATTTCCCTTATTACCATCGTTTTCATTCTTTGAATCTGGTTATGAATGTAAGGCCGGTTCAGCGTATAAATATCAACATGCGTTTTGGCCTTGCAAGCGGAGTGCAGATTACCAGGCGTGCCGGCTTAGGGCCGGAAAGTTATCCGGTATATATATACGATTCACAAACAAATAACGGATATTTTATCGAAAAATATTTCTGGAACGAAGTACAAGATAAAAATAACCGCACTACACCATTAATGCAAATGGACTTGAAAATATCTTTTTTTAACGGCAATAAAGCAGGAAGGGTAAGGTACGAAGCATATTCTGCTTTAGAAAACATACTTTCCCTGTTGTATGTTTCTCAGGGGAACACCTATTTTAACCCATACACCGGCGAACTTGCCACCGGAAGAACTTCGGCAAGCTACAGTATGCCTTTTCCAATACCCTCATTCGGGTTTAAATTCAGTTATTGACTTGTTACGCATTTTACCTGGAACATTACGAATTAATTGGGATCGGGGATCGGGGATCGGGGATCAGGAAAGATATGGGCAAGTACGAGAAAAGGGAGTAAGAGAAAAGGTAAAAGGGTAGCAGTGAATATTTCCGGCGTGTATTTAATGAAAATGCCGCAGCTCACAACCTATGAAGTCACAGAGCTTAGCGGTAAAACAATTATGGTGCATTGCATCATGGCAACCGGGGCGGGGAATGAAGCTCAGTTGGATCAGGTTTACACCCTGTTCCTCATTATTCCTTCTCTTTTTTCTTTATTTTTTTCCAATTGCTAAATTCCCGGTAAATAAAAATTCCCGATAAGGTTGCCGATAATAAGTCAGAGATGGGAAAGGCCCAATATACGCCATAAATTCGAGGTAAACCAATTACGCCAAACAAAACAGGCAAAAATAAAAGCGAAGGGATAAAAAATATTATTTGCCGTGAAAGGCTTAAAATAGCGCCTTGCACAGGTTTTCCAATTGCCTGAAAAAACTGACCGCCCATCATCTGCATTGCGATAATCGGGAATGCGCTGGTACATATTCTTATGGTTAACATTCCAAGCTCACGCAAAGAGCCGGTATCATTGCTAAACAAAGAAAAACAAAATCCAGGGGCAAACTGCGTTACAATAAATCCGGCGCTAAGAACACCGGTGCAGGCGAGATAAGAATATTTAAAACATTTTTTAACACGGCCATATTGTTTTGCGCCATAGTTGTAGCCAATTATTGGCTGCGTTCCTTGCCCTATTCCCATAAGCGGCATAATAATAACGGTAAGCACGCTAAAGAATATTGTCATTGCGGTAAGGGCTTCATCGCCGCTGTACTGAAGAATTACCGCATTCTGCAGAACACCTACAAGGCTCATGGCAAACTGCATAATAAAGGGAGCAAAACCGATAGCTAAAATTTTGCCTGTCAATTTTGCGTTTAACTTCATATGCTTAATGCGGAACCTTAGCCGTGTCCATTTTGAAGAAAAGTAGCTTATAACAAAAACAAACGATATAAATTGAGATATAATGGTTGCCCAGGCAGCGCCTGCAACGCCTAAATTAAAAGTAAAAATAAAAATCGGGTCAAGAATAATATTTGTTACCGCTCCCACAATCTGAACCAGCATTGAAGTTTTTGGATGTCCGTCCGAACGTATAAAATGGGTTAGGCCGGGGCTCATTGCGGCAAAAATGGCGCCATATAAAATTATGCGTAAATAACTATTTGCATAAGGATAAATTTGATCGCTTACTTTCATAATATCGCGCAAAATCGGTTCCATAAATATCATGCAAATAGTTATGCAAACAGCGGGAAAAAGGAAAAGAAGCGCAAAGGCATGCCCCATGATTTTTTCAACTTCATCGGATCGTCTTTCGCCAAGGCGGATTGAAAAAAGCGAATTAGCGCCAATGCCGACCAGCATTGATACGGCCTGAATTATCATCATTACCGGCATAACAATTCCAACGCCGGCAATAGCCAAAGGGTCAACGCCCTGCCCTAAATATATTCTGTCAACAATATTATAAACCGCATTTACCAGCATGCCTATTATTGCAGGGATTGAAAAATCTATTAACAATCGTCCAATAGGATCGGTTCCAATGCGGTCTGTTGCCAATGTGGTTTCAGACAAAATTAACTCCTGTCTGCGGGGCGGCAGTATTGCAGCAAACAATAATAAATAGCGCCGACCGGGAGTTTGACGGGCGCGGAAAGACATAGAGGCTTATAGTCATTTTATTGCATAATTATCAAAATACCCCTGCACCAGAACAACAGGCGTTCCTTTATCGCCTGAGCCGCTGACAAGGTCGCAAAGGCTGCCAAGAAGATCGGTAAGCTGCCTTGGCGTGGTTCCCTCGGACTCCATCTTGCCCATCTGGCTGCGTCCGGCTTTTGCCTGTATCGCCTGCTCAATTGCCTTGCGGGCATCCTCTCTGGAAAGATCCGCAAAATCATTGTCTGCAAGGTATTTAAGCTTCAGTTCATTGGGTGTTCCTTTCAAGCCTGACGTGAAAGCAGGAGCTATCACCGGATCGGCCAATTCCCATATTCCGCCGACTGGGTCCTTAAACCCGCCGTCGCCGTAAAGAAGCACCTCTACTGTTTTGCCGGTAAGTTCACGAAGCGCCTGCTGCATCTTCTGGACAAATGTTTCGCAATCGCGGGGAAACAACTTAACACGGTCTTCCGATGCTTTATTTGAACCAAGCA
>WRNF01000287.1 GCA_009776715.1 Treponema sp.
GTAAACGGTATATAAATGAAGTTGGAATGACTTATTCTGTTCTTAAGCTTGATTTATTAAAAGAAAATAAAACAGTGGCCGCAAACAGTGTCAGGCATTATGTACGCAAATTTAAGAAAAAACCACGAAGGACTGTTACCCGCAGGACAGCGAGGGAAAAAACAGAGTTTTAATAATTTAATGAAAAAACAATGCCAGGCACCATATGCGCTAACTTTAATCCGCGTAAATCCGCGTAATCCGCGGACCCTTAAACAAAGCAACGCAAACAGCATAAGCCGTCATGTTACAAGCTATAATCCCTGATTATCTCATCCGGGGATTTCCCTGTTTTCAAAAGCTCAATAATTTTCCGCACTTCCTCGCGGCCTTCTTCGCGGCCTTCTTCGCGGCCTTCCTCGAACCAGACTTCCTTTGCTTCCTCTGTGTTCCATTCCGTTAACAGCATATTAAATACCTCCGAACTGTTTGCCTCAAAAAAAGGCTTGAGTATATTGTTGTCAAGACAATATTTTATCGCGGCTTTCATCGCTTCTTCCTGTGGCATGCTCTTTCTATATTCCCGTATTTTATCAATAAAAACGCTGTAGCCCATTAAAGTTTCGCTCTTTTCCAGCAACGCGGCATTGCACCCCTTGTTTATGTTATACACCTGAACCGTCAGTTCAAGGGCGGGAGAGCCGGAAACAGACGGCAGCAAATCCCCGGCATCCTTAAACGCATCAGACAGTTTGAGCGCTTTATGCTCGGGATAAGGGGCTTTCCCGTTGTACAGAACAATAAATTCCGGCACAGGTATTTTTTCAAGTTTTTTTTGGTACAGCTTTTTGCGGTCAGTCATTTTTTCATATACCCGCGCTATGTATATTAGCAGCCGCAACGGCATGTTTTCATTGACGGTTGATTGATGCTCGATGAGCACCACCAGGCGGTTGTCGATTGTAAACGAGATGTCATTTATCTGTTCCATGTAGAGGACATCGGACAGGGTGTTAATGCCGATAGGAATGCCGGGCGGCAGGCTTACGCCTTCAATAGCGGAATACAGTTCCCGCAGTGCATCCGAGGTGCTGAAGAGAAAAGAAAAAACGCTGTTTTTGTGCCTGGTGTTTGTGTTCATAGCCGTTTCTGCTGTAAGCTTAGATTATTTTTTTCTGGATTGCAAGGCCTTCGCTATAGCAAACGCAAACAGCATAAGTCGCGGAAAAAAACAGTGCCTGGCACCATCTGCGCTAACTTTAATCCGTGTAAATCCGTCTAATCTGTGTAAATCCGTGGCTATTGAATATATGCCTTAAATCCGTGGAAATCCGTGGCTATTGCATATGACGGCGCGGCAGCTTTTTACAAGATTAAAACCTAAGCCTTAAGCTGGCTCTTGCTCCAATTACAATGCGGTGGTTTTCGTTGATGATGCCTTCTGCTATTTTAAAAAGCGGTTTTTGCCAGGAAAGATCATCGCTGTAGTTTGCCATCCATGTTACCGAAGGGCCGGCTGCAACACTGAAATGCTTGCCAACATTAAACCCGAAAAACGGAACAAAACTTGTTAATTGCTGCCAGTTAATTGATTTATGGTTATTTTCTTCATACCAGGCAGGAGTCATAAAAGAAAGTTCAGGATTAATAAAGATAAACTTATTAATAGGAATTAATGTGCCAAGCCCAAAACCTGATGCAAAACGGTTCTGGATAAACTTTCCTTTCGGAGAGTAAGCGAAAATAATATTTGTATAAAATTTATCAATGCCCAATTTAAGCCCAATGCCAAAAGGATAAAATTCCGTAAAATTATATTCAACGGCATGATATCCCCCATGCCGTACAATTGATATAAACCCAATGGGAATGCCTTTTTCAATACTGTCAGCATAATTAATAAACCCGATTTGCATTCCGCTGAATTTTTTAACAGAAGTATTAATAAAACCAATCTGAGATCCTAAGCNCTCTTTTACAACTGTATTAATAAACCCGGCCTGCAAGCCTTTTATGCCGCCTGCATTTGTATTTATAAANCCGGCCTGCAGNCCTACGGTGTCCCCAATTGCGGTGTTAATAAACCCTGTTAACACTCCGTTAACGCAGCCTTTAACTGTATTAATAAACCCGGCCTGCAAGCCTTTTATGCCGCCTGCATTTGTATTTATAAACCCGGCCTGCAGCCCCTCTGTGTCTCCAACAACGGTGTTTATAAACCCGGATTGCACTCCGTTTATGTTTCCACCGGCTGTATTGATAAAACTGGCCTGCAAACCAGTTACGCTGCCCCCGTTTATATTAATAAAGCCGGCCTGCATGCTTTTAAAATCCCCGGTGTTCCAGTTCAATAAACCAAAATGAGGGGTTTTATGGTTTCCATGGGCAATATTGATAAACCCGAAAAGAGGAAACCGGAAAGGCTCGTACACTATATTGACAAAAAAGGAATAAATATTGCTGCCTGAAACAGGTTCCTGATTTACGGCATCAGCTTCTTCGCCGCGGGTGCGTCCGTTTTTAGAGGCGGCGATCATACGGAAATCCCCCATGCCCAGCGTTATACGCTGATTCTCGTTGAGGGTTTTTTCGGCACGGTAAAAATTATCTCCCTGCTGAAGGATTATGTTATACCACCCTGCCTCCAGCCCAAGTTCCAGCGGCCTGTTTGCAATTTTTGTCAACTCTGCGACAAGAAAATCAGAACTGTCCCGAATGCTAATGCGCCCGGAAATATCCGCAGAAAATAATATGCTCGAGGAATTTTCCCTAATGTCGGTTAATACGACATCGCCAGTGCCGGCAAGCTGAATGTCGAAGTTAGGATGCTGTATCCCGTATATTGAAGTTTCCGTCTTGGAGAGGGTTTCAGTAAAAGCATAACGGTACAATTCGTTAAGCGTAACCCTGCCGTCCCCTGCTAAATCCGCAGCGCCGCGCAGCCCTGCAAGCAGGCTGTGGGTAAAATAAGAACTTTCAATAATATCTGATTCCTGAGAAACTTCATCGGCGGAACTTGATGTGAGGATTGCAAAACCTTCGGCAGAAACGGAGTTGTCAAAGAGGAAAGGCTGCACTTTAACGCCGCCTTTGGCACGGGTAATTGCCCCGGAAGAACAGGAATCGAGGATAACAATCCTCATATCGGCCTGGACAGCTTCAATGCGGTTACGCAGTTCCTGGTAAGGCAAACGTTCCCTGTTAAGCAGCAGCCCGGCTTCATCGGAATGGCCGGAATAGTAAAATATTAGTTCAGTCCTCTGGTTGTTCCTTTTAGACTGGGCGATAAGGCTGCCAATATAATCAAACTGGCGGTTAAGTTCCCTGACTGAGGGTTCGGCCAGCAGAAAACTGTCCTCTGCGGTTATGCCGCCCATGCCGGTAAAAACATTGGACAGGGCCCGTGCATCGCTTATCGCATAACGAAGCATCACTCTGTCTCTACCGCCGCTATTTGACCCGGCAAAAATACCGAAACGCCTTGTTGGCAGCATTTCTGCATCGGCTGCGAATAATCCGCCATGAATAGAGAAACACAATAAAAAAATAAAAAATAAATTTTTTAACATGATTTTTAACCTCGCTGTTATTTTTTTAATACCGTTACGGTTTTTACAATGCTGCCATCAAAGACAGTTTTACTTGCTGTTATAATTGATGACATAGAATTATTTAACGCCGTTTCCCGTGCTTTACGCATAACCGTTTCTGTGTCCGGGGGTTCATCGAAAACCGCCATGACAAAAACCTCGTACCCGGGCGCATCATCCAGCGTATATGCTTCATTCAA
>WRNF01000288.1 GCA_009776715.1 Treponema sp.
CTCGATGCCGCCGTGGCCGTCGACGGACTGGGAAAGATGAATAATAACCCCGCCCTGCCTGACTGTCGCCTCGGCGGCGGTCATTCCCTTCACGGCCTGGTAGATGTTCTGATCCAGGGGATAGCCCCCGTTGGTTGAAATGACAATATCGGCCATCAGCGGCGCGACCCGGCACTTACTTAAAAGGAATTCCCTGCCCTCCCGGTGGGCCAGATCGCAGTCCCCGGCGACGGCGTAAACAATTTCCCTGGAGGAATTGATAACCACATTGCAGATAAAGCCAAGACGGGCCGCCCTCGCCGCGTAGAGCGCGTCAATATGAACGGGGTTTCCGTCGGTAATTCCGGTACGGGCCCTCGGGTGGGCAATAAATTCGCCGTTGTGGTTGTACAAAACGGCCTTCCGGCCGGCCAGGCCGGGAAAAACGCTCTTGCGGCCCCCGGAAAAACCGGCGAAAAAATGCGGCTCTATAAACCCTTCCGCGACAAGAAGATCCGCTTCCACGGCGGTTTTATTGATAACCAGTTCCCCGCCGGAGGGAAGCTTCCCCAGGCAGGCCGTTTCGGAGCTGTCGCAGTCGTGAATAACGATCTTTTCCCGGCCCGTTATTTCCGGCCCAAATTTATCTTCTAGTTCCGCGCGGGAGCTTCCCCGGTGGCAGCCGGTCGCGACAAGGATTGTTATGTCGGCATCCGGGCTGCCCTTGCGTATTTCGGCGAGCATCTGCGGCACGATAATTTTACTTGGCACCGGCCTTGTATGATCGCTGGCGATTAGGACAACTTTCTTTTTACCCTCCGCCATTACCCGCAGCGGGGGCGTTCCCGCAGGATGTAGCAGCGCTTCCTTTACCAGGTCTTCCTGGCGTCCGGCAGGACGGTAACCGTGTATCCGGGAAACCAGTTCCCCCAAAAAACGCGGCTCGGGAATGTCATATTCAAGAAACCCTTTGCCGTAAGGAAAGGACACGGACTGCATATATGCCCCCGTTAAAGTAATTTCTTAAGAGTAAGCTGTGATGTTTTTAATTCCAAAAAAAGTTCGATTTGTTCTTTTGGAGCATGAAACCTTCCTTTTTTACAGATGTCCAGCAGTTTCATCAGGGCTTTTTGACGTACCGTCATGTTGGGGCGCAGAGTCCTGTCAACTTTTTTAACTTTCCAGTTTTTGCTGAAATCCGACCAGTCGCTCTCGATTACTAAATCTGTTTTATAATAAACAAAATTTTCTTCAACACCGTCAGACTTCACAACATTGAATTTATACTCCCTTGTGTCTTCTTTATCTTCATAGACATCGTAAATTTCCATTGTAGTCATAACAATCCTCCGTGAGTTGTTATTCTCACAATACCTCCAGGCTATTCCCAATAAGCAAATTATAAAAAATATACTCCAGAAATACCATATTTTTGTTAATCCGTCAAGCCAAAATTCCGGCGAAATTTTCAAACCCGAAACACGGTCTTTGGGGAAGCGCTTGACATTAGTCCTATATAGTACTATTCTTGCATAGTAAGGAGGAGTTTGTTGATTCCGAAAACGGAAGGCGGTTTTCTGATAAGCAAGATAAAGCAGGTACAGGGAAGGGTGTTTGCAAAGCTCCTTACCGAACACGGTATCAGCCAGTTCAACGGGGCCCAGGGAAGAATCCTGTTTGTCCTGTGGGATGACGACAATATTAGCATAAGCAGGCTCTCCGGCAGGACCGGTCTGGCCAAAACAACCCTTACCGGAATGCTGGACCGGCTTGAAAAATCCGGCCATGTCGTAAGGGTCTTTGACCCTGATGACCGCAGAAAAACCAACATCAGGCTGACTAAAGCGGCAAAAAGCCTGAAAACAGGTTACGAAGCCGTATCCGCCTCGATGAGCGAAATTTTCTACAGGGGCTTTACGGACAGGGAAATAGCACATTTTGAAGAAGGGCTCGCAAGAGTGCTCGAAAATCTTACGAAAAAGGAAGGATGAAAATGATTTTTGAAACTAAAGGGCTTCCGGTTTACTATGAGGAAATCGGCGAAGGGATGCCCGTATTGTTCATTCACGGCTGGAGCGTTGACCACCGCTTAATGTCAGGGTGCTTTGAACCTGTTTTTGATAAATTGCCGGGTTACCGGAGAATTTACCCGGATTTGCCCGGCATGGGAAAAACCCCTTCCGCAGAATGGATAAAAAATTCCGACAACGCGCTTAAATTGCTAATGGAATTTATCAATGCCGTTATCGGAAATAAAAACTTTTTGCTTGCAGGAGAATCTTACGGCGGGTATTTAACAATGGGGCTAATTCACGAACTTGGCAGCAGAATCGACGGGGTTCTTCTGCTCTGCCCTTTGGTAGATTCGTTTGAAAGCGTTAACAAGCCCGGATATTTACCTGAAAAAAACATAATATGGAATTCGGGATTGCCGGATTCGGCAGAAGATGAAGATGTTAAAGGGTTTTTGGATATGGCTGTTATCGCAACGCCTCAAATTTTCAGCACATACAAAAAAGATGTTTTATCGGGGGTAAAAATCCACGATCAGGTCTTTCTTTCAGGCTGTTACAAAGGGGAATACAACCCCGGTATGGAAAAAGCGCTAAGAACGGCAAGGTTTGACAAACCCGCGTGCATAATAACAGGCCGCCAGGATCATATTGTAGGTTATTCGGCCGCGTATAAAATACTGGACAGGTTTCCCAGGGCTGCATTTGCCGTTTTGGACTGCGCAGGGCATAATCTTCAAATTGAAAACGAACCGGTTTTTTCGCAATTGGTAAAAGACTGGATTCTCAGGGTTGAAATGGAGGAAAGGAGGCAATAATGGACTTTTATGACGCTGTTAGATCAAGAAGGACAGTACGTGATTTTTCCGATAAAAAACCGGATAAAAAAACCGTTGAAAGAATTTTGGCTGCCGGATTAATGGCGCCCACGAACGATCATTTGCGCAATTGGGAATTTGTCGTGGTTTTGGAAAAAGAAATAATCGAAAAGATTATTTGCCCTATACCGAAAACATTTTCAGAAAAAAGAGTTGATTTTATATTAAACTCCTGGAAAGTAAATGTCCCCTGCCAAAGGGAAATGTATAAAGCCGGGATACCAAAGCAGTACAATATGCTTGTTAAATCCGGCTGTTTAGTACTGCCGTTTTTCAGGCAGAAGCAGCCGCTGTTAAAGCCCAAAAACTTAAGCGCGCTGAACGGTTTTGCCTCCATTTGGTGCTGTCTGGAAAATATTATGCTTGCCGCGGCTGCGGAAAATTTAGGCTGCGCGATGCGGATACCCTTTGAAAAAGAAACAGAACACATACGTGAAACGCTGGGGCATCCAAAAGATTATTTTATGCCGTGTTATTTGGCGCTTGGATATCCTCTGGCTAAAGCAAAAAAAACCAGGCAAATCAGGCAAAAAATCAAGGAGAAAATACACTATAATAAATGGTAAAATTACCCCACAGATTCGGTAACAAACCGACAAGAGGGGACGGGCGCGGCGCGGCAAACCAGATGGCGGAGTCCGCTTGCACAGCCCCTGCCCGGCTTATGGTATTCATCTTATCAAAGCCAGGTTTGCGGGTATTAGGTTATTGCCATGTTATCCGTACCGGGCAGCTTTTTCTGTACGCCTAGTTTTTGATTTTATTAAAAGGTCTATTCAAGCGCAGACTGCGCAAAAACTGTGTCAATCCACCAAAAAAGCTAGCAAAAAAAATATAGTAATGATAAAATTTTTTATCAGAACAAAGAGAGGGGAAAATGTG
>WRNF01000289.1 GCA_009776715.1 Treponema sp.
CTTTATCGGCCTGGGGATGGGTTTTGAGGAAATCCACCACTTTGAGGGCGTTGAACACATGGCGTTCCACCCGGAGCGAAAGGGTCTCGAGTCCCTGAAGGAAGAGAAACGAATTGAAGGGGGAAAGGGCGGCCCCGGTATTCATAAGCATGGTGCGGGCTTTGACGATGTAGGCCCTTTCCTTCGCCGTTTCGGTAAAGACCATCCCGTGGCAGCTTTGATTCGGTTTTGAAAGGCCGGGAAATTTATCGTTCTGCGCCCAGTCGAATCTGCCGCCGTCAACGATCACGCCGCCGATTGAGGTGCCGTGGCCGCCGATGAATTTGGTTGCCGAATGGATCACAATATCCGCCCCGTTATCAAAGGGGGTCAAAAGGTAAGGCGTGGCAAAGGTGTTGTCCACGATGAGGGGGATGCCGTGACGATGGGCGATTTCTGCGGCGGCCTCAATGTCGATAATGTTCGCGTTGGGGTTGCTTATTGTTTCAAAAAAAACCGCTTTTGTATTGGGCCTGATCGCTTTTTCAAAATTTTCCGGGTCGCCGCCGTCAACAAAGGTGGTTTCCACGCCCATTTCCCTGAAAACCCCGGTGAAAAGGCTGTAGGTGCCGCCGTAGATCTGCCTGTCAGAAACAATGTGATCCCCGGCCCCGGTTATGTTCTGAAACGCGCAAACGGCGGCCGCCTGGCCGGACGCGAAAGCAAGGGCGCCCGCGCCTTTTTCCAGGGCGGCAACGCGCCGCTCGAACACGTCCGTTGTCGGATTCATTATCCTGGTATAGACGTTCCCCGGATCTGCCAGGGCGTAACGGCGGGCGGCAGTTTCGGAATCGGGAAAAACATAGGACGTGGTCTGGTAAACGGGGACCGCCCGTGCCCCGGTCGCGGAATCGGGCAGCTCTTGCCCGGCGTGCACCTGCAAAGTCTCAAACCTGTAACTCATGTACTTGTCCTCCTTAGTGGTATTGCTTTATATTTCTTCCGGACACCCGGCGTCGCTGACTGAAAGCACCTTGCTTCCGCGTTCCAGGGCAACCATGCCGGTGCGGGCAAGTTCAAGAATGCCGTAGGGACGCAGCAGAAGAAGAAGGCCGTTGAGCTTGTCCAGGCTGCCTGTTGCCTCCACGGTAATGGTTTCGGGGGAAACGTCCACAATACGCGCGCGGAAAATACCCGCTATTCCCAAAACAGCCTGCCGGGTCTTTTCGTTTACCTTTATTTTAACCAGAATAATCTCGCGTCTCAGGCACGAATCCTTGTCAAGCACCCTCACCGCTATTACATCCACAAGTTTTCCAAGCTGTTTTACGATCTGTTCAAGGGTATTTTCCTCACCCCTGACAGCAATGGTCATGCGTGAAACCGAAGGGTCATCGGTTTCGCCTACCGTCAAACTGTCAATATTGAAGCCCCGGCGGCTGAACAGGCCGGACACCCTGCTCAGTGTCCCCGCCCGGTTTTCCACCAAAGCCGACACTACGTGCTGCATTGGGATTACCTCCTTGTTTTATTAATAAATCTACAGTAACTGAATATTTTGCACAAGTGATGCATATTCGAAGCTGTTGTATTGGCGGAAATTTATATTCTTTGGAATATCAATTTGGAACCGGTCATGATGCCTTTGGTACGCAACCAATCACATATAATGCATGTTATGCGTAGTTAATAAAATATTGACAAAATAATATATATGGGGTATAATTGTAATATGAAAAATATTTTGTTTGTTTTTGGAATTATGCTATTTTTGGCTGGCTGCTCAAATATTACGTATGAGGATTCTATCAATATAAATGCACCAAAAGACCTTGTTTTTGGGATTTTAGAGGATTATGAAAATTATCCCAAAATTATTCCCGATTTTCATGATTCTGTAGAAATTATTACAGAAAATCGTACAGGATCTGGTGTTCAATTTAGGAATAATTCAACATTCGGCGGTTGGAAAATGGAATCAATATTTGAAGTTGCTGAATATCGTATAAATGACTATATTAAATTGGAAAATAAGACCCATTATGGTTTTACGGAATTAATTGTTGAAGATATTGGAAATAATGTAACAAGATATACATTAATAAATAATACCCGTATTCCAAATTCTATGAAAAATAAATTATTTGAAGCATTTAATAAGGAATTGGAAACAATAAAAAGGATAAGTGAAAATAATTTTCAAAACCCGGTTAGCTTTGAAAATGGCTAAGGTTGCTGTCATTAACGTTGTAAACAGGCGAAATATTGGACTTGTTCGACAACCCGGTTGGTTGTCTCACAAGTTCTGCATTTTTTAATAGGAAGTTGTTCTGAAACTGAGGTTTCCGAACAACCCTATTATGTGTAATGTCAAATTACATTTTATTGGAGAGTAAAGTGGAACTAAAAAAATACAATCATCCTATACTATTTTATGGTATAGCAATAATTTTCCCATGGATATGCTGGTTTATTACAGCATGGATAAGTCACAGCCAATGGTGGAATAACCCTAATTGGGTTTTATTAGGCAGTATTCTTGGAATAATTGGCCTTTGCTGCCCTTTTGGTATTGCCATGTTATTAATTCTCCCCGATAAAGAAATGAGGCGGGAATTATTTTCCGCAACCTTCAATTTTAAAGGTATTCGCCCCTTTTTTTGGATTTTGACTTTTATACTGTTCCCGGTAAGTATACTTGCTGCACAAGCAATTTCCCTGCTGTTTGGTCATAGCGTATCCCAATTTAGGATTGTTGAACATATGTCATTCTCTGCCGGAATTTTCCCTCCATGGTTTCTTCTTGTATTAGCCCCGGTATTGGAAGAGTTTGGCTGGCATACTTATGGAATCCATTGTTTAAGAAACCGGTTTAATCTTTTATTGACCTGTACAATATTTGGTGTTTTTTGGGGTATTTGGCATATGCCATTATCTTTTATAAAAGGATATTATCAAAATGTTTTAGTTGAAACCGGATTAATTTATTCATTAAATTTTCTGGTAAGCCTAATTCCGTATCTTATAATAGGTAACTGGATATACTATAAAACAAACAGAAATATGTTTTTAGTTATAGTATTTCATTTACTTGCAGGATTTTCAAATGAGATATTTCACACACATCCCGACAGTAAAATAATACAAACATTATTATTGCTAATTTATTCAATAATAATTATTTTTAAAGAAAAACAATTTTTCTTAAGTAAATCACCTGTTGGAAAAACCAATTGAAACATTAGTATATAATCAAAAGGCAAAAAATAGCAATTTTCAAGATGGCTTTGTAAATCCTGTTTTTTCTGTAATGCGCCAGGCTTTGGTTCCCTGGGTTTTAATTGCCGGCGCTGGCGCGGAGAAGACGGTCGTTGATTGCTGCGCCGAGACCCGATTCGGGGGCAAGCTGGGCGTTTATCCGCTTTACACCGGAACGGTCAAGCGCATGGAGGGTTTCAAAAAGGCAAGCCGCAGCTTCCAGCGTGTTCCCCGTCTCCGAAAGGACTTTAACGACAGCCGCTTCCGGCTCTTTCCGGACGGAAAGCCATGAGTCACGGGAAGCGCCGTCAAAAAAAAGGAAGGCGGCCTGTGGGTCTCGGGGAGCGCTGAAAAGGGCTTCCCGGTCATAAACCTTAAGGGGGACGCGGGGCGCGTAATGGCTTTTCAGCATGCCGGGAGAAAGCGGGCCAGCGGTGTCAGAGGAGGAAGCGGCGGCGGTTTTTACCGTGCCTATAACCGCTTCTATGGCCTCTTTCGGCAAACCGCCGGGG
>WRNF01000290.1 GCA_009776715.1 Treponema sp.
AAAATAATGCTTAACACAAACGGTTTTTTTGGTTCAATAAAAGGCATAGCCGGTAATTCATTGCCGGACATGCTGATGATCGAGGGAAACAATGGACTTGTTTGAGAACTTGGTTAAACGAAGACGGCGGGATAATGGGGGACAGTGACGCAGCGCTTTTGTCCCTGCCGCGCTGCCGCATTGATTTTTTCTGCATGCTTTTGCTCAGCTATATACATTGTTCATTATTTTCCTCGTTTAATCGCTGTCATTACAATTAATGCTATTTGATTTTCTGTATCTGCATCTAAAAATTCTACATCATCAGATTCCATGCCAAATTTAGCCTTGAAATTCTGTTTTGCCCAATATGCCCAAGGATACCATATACTTTTCGGATCAGGAATATCGTAACAGGAGGTTATTTCGGCAATTTCTGTTTTTTCCCAAAGATTACGCCACCATGCAGAACTGTGAAATGAAAACATTTCTCCTGCATCCTGCGTTTCCGGCTTTAACCAAAAAGATTTATGCGAGGAGGGATAACCATTTGGAAATTCCTTTGTAAGTCCTGGGATTACAATACCAAGTTGGCCGCCTGGTTTTACTAGTTTGGAAAAAGTGCAGGGAAAATATGTTTCATCTGCTCCGTAATAATGGTAACTATCAATTGAAATCACCGCATCAAAAAAACCTTTTGCATACGGAAGAGCGTGAGCTTCTGCATGAATAGGAAAAACCTTATCAGAAACTCCTGCTGTTTCAAACCTTTCCAGATTTTCATCCGGATCAATCCACAGATCGTTGGCAAAAACAGTAACGCCAAATTCTTTTGCCAAAAAAACAGAGGTTAAGCCTTTTCCACAACCCATGTCCAAAACTTTCATTTTGGGCATTAATTGCATATTATTGCATAATTCTTCCAGCAATTGTATTGGATTTGGTCCCATCCAATTTTCTTCAATCCAATTTTGGTCATATTTTTCAGTTTTTGGATACTTTTTCATACAGCCTACTCCACTTTTTCATTTTGTAATTGAATTTTATATGAAAAATAATATTTTATCTATGCTTTTCATATAATGGGTTTCCCGTACACCATTATTTTTTACAACAAGTTAAGGAAAATTCTCTAAAAAATCTCGCACAAAGGCACGGTGTGCCGACTGCGGTTTTTCGGTGCCCAAAATGCCCGAACAGGGCATTTTGCATATACCATTCGTTAAATGACAGTTGCGAAATTATTTGAAAAAAATGAAGAAAATCTAAATAAACTAAAAGGAGTTATTAAATGAAGAAGATTGTTGCAATGATTGTCTTTTTTGTAATTGCATTGTCCGTATATAGAGGTATCAGTATAACGCTTCCTAATCAGGGGACTCTTTCCCACAGCGGGCGTGTTTTCGGCGGCTGGAATACAATGGGGGTTTACCCATTACTGCAAAATGAAAACTGCAATTTTTTGGCAATAGATTTTGATAAAAAGACGTGGCGAGAAGATGCCTTTGCTTTTATGGCTACCTGTAAAACTGAAGAAATACCGGCTGCCCTGGAACGATCTCGCTCCGGTAATGGCGCTCATGTGTGGATTTTCTTTGATAAACCCGTTCCGGCGGCAAAAGCACGCAAACTCGGTTCGTATATGATGACTCGTACCTTGGACCAGCGGCCTGAAATCGGCTTGGATTCTTTTGATCGCTTTTTCCCCAATCAAGATACTCTTCCTAAGGGCGGTTTTGGTAATTTAATTGCTCTTCCTTTACAAAAAGCCGCAAGAGAGAAGAACCACAGCCTTTTTCTTGATGACAACATAATACCATATTCCGATCAATGGGCTTACCTTGCTTCCATACAACGCATGGATGAAAACATGCTGGACATACTAATTCAAACTGCCGTTAAACGGAATGAACTTTTACCTGTTGTCTATGACCCCTTAGAAACTGAAGATGAAACAAAACCCTGGCAGAAAAAACCTGTCCTTTTACCTGTAATTTCTGAACCTATTCCTCAGAAGATAGAATTGGTACTTGCTGACCAGCTCTATGTTAACCATACCGGGCTTCCGCCAGTATTGCGTAACCGTATTTTACGGCTTGCATCTTTTGCAAATCCCGAATTTTACCGTGTTCAGAAAATGAGACTGCCGACATGGAATAAACCTCATATTCTCTGTTGTTATGAATTTTTTCCTGAGTATATTGGACTGCCGGTAGGATGCCTTAATGATCTTATAGCAATTCTTGAGCATTACAGTATCAAGCCTGTTATTACAGATAAGCAAAATCATGGGCAACGCATTAATACCAGATTTTTGGGTGAACTGAGGGAAGACCAAAAGAAGGCAGTAAATAAATTAATAGCAAGCTCAATGGGTGTTCTATCTGCATCAACAGCCTTTGGTAAAACAGTTTTAGCTCTTTGGATGATTGCTGAACGAAAAGTGAACACAATCATTTTGGTTCACCGCAAGATGCTCGCAGATCAATGGGCAGAACGAATACATCAGTTTTTAGGCATCCCAAAAAAAGAGATAGGTTATTACAGCGGAACCAAAAAGAAACGCACCGGCATTATTGATATTGTTATTATGCAAAGTATTGTAAAAAGAGATAAAGTTGTGGATTGGATTTCAGAATATGGTCAGATTATTGTCGATGAATGCCATCATGTTTCTGCTGCTTCGTTCGAGCGAATTATCAGGAAATGTCGTAAGCGTCAATTAAACCCCACCCACGCCATAATAAAAAAGCGCATGGTCGTAGTGGAAAACTAGAAAATGTGATTTTTTCTCCATACATACACATTAAGTGTTCTCCGCCATATCCGTTAGATGCAAGAATTTGCTGGAGCCACGCATGGGTTGCCCGGTATTCGGTAAAAATGATAACCCGTTTACCATCATAATGCTCATTTTCCCAAAGTGCGGAATCAAATTACCTTCGCTTACCTTTTTGCACTTGTCAGTGTAGTTCTGTGTTAGCGTAACCCGCTTTCTCCGCTCTTTAAGGTATGGGCTGTTTTCCCAATCCCAAAAGCCGTCAGCGTATTATGCGAAAGTAGGCATAGTATTACCTTCCGGCAGTAAGCCCCCTTCCTGTTTAGCGCATTACAGTAATTCCTAGCCGCCGTTTTGTTAGTAAGCCCTATAGTCCATGGACCCTTACGGGTTCCATTGTCAAAGATTGCCTGAATTTTTAGTTATGGATAGCTTTAAGATATCTAATAACTGCTTCGTGATTTGGATATATTTTTGAAGCCGCCTCCAAATCAGCTAATGTACTCTCTTTATCACCCTTATTTGCACAACAAACAGCTCTCTGAAGATACGCATCAATATCTTGTGGGTCAATCAGAACAACTTGGTTGAAGTCATTTATAGCCAACTCATATTCTTCTTTTTCATAACTACTTTGCACCTTGGAAGTCTGTAGGAAAAGATCTCACATACATCAAATTCAGTGCCTGAGCTGGTGAAGGCGTTATCTGAGAACATACGATGCGGTGTAGGCCAGGTACTATTGCAATAAATTCATTAAAAAATGTACTATCATCTATATATTGGAATATAATAATGAAAAGTGCCGGTTTATAGTGTGTCCGCATTATAGACAGACACATATGGATAAAGAAGGAGCAAAAAATGCAGTACCGTACTGATGCAAAATCGGGAAACAAACTGTCGGTTCTTGGGTTTGGGTGTATGCGCTTCCCAAAAAAAATGAATCAGATTGACATGGGCAGAACCGAGGAAATGATCATTAAA
>WRNF01000291.1 GCA_009776715.1 Treponema sp.
GTATCCGTAAGTCCTTGCTACATAAGGATTTACAAAATTGCCCATTAAGCATTTTGAGTAAAAAAAGGCTTTTCGGAGGGGACTCATTCTTAAAATCCGTGAAAATCCGTTTAATCTGTGAAAATCCGTGGCTTTTGCATATATGCCTTAGCGAGAGGCCAAATGAAGTTATAGACAAATGTATTATAAAAAAAACCTGACCGTATAATTAAGCATTACACAGTCAGGCTGTATTCATGGGCGGTACAAGACTCGAACTTGTGACACCCAGCGTGTCGAGCTGGTACTCTAACCAACTGAGCTAACCGCCCTTTTAGCCGCGGAGAGAAAAGAGATGTTTTCCAAAAACAGTTATCCTGAACCACAAGCCGGGTTAAAAAGGAAGCTTATTTTACCCGTTCGCGAATGGCAACGTTTACTTCTATTGTTCCATTGTTGCCAAGTTCCATTGGAACAATCAGGGCCTCTACATCGCCAAGGTTAGTCGCAACTTCCATGTTTTCACCGGTAAAAAGAGCCGGCGGCGTAAGATCAAACTTAAAGCCTAAGTCATGAAGTTTGGTTACAGCCTGTGCGGTGATCATGTTGGCAAGCTCCTGTATTGTCGCTTTGGCAAGATCATCCAGAACAGTAAAAGTTTCCTGGTTCATGGCCCCCGATATAAACAACGCGGTTTCTTTTGTCATGTCAAATAAAACGCGCCCNTCAACATCGCCNGCAAGTCCGACCAATGCAGCAACGCCTTTAATTGACATGCTGGTNGGTTTAAGGTAAATTTCACCCCGTTTTACTTCAGTGCTCATAACTTCTTTCAGAATACTAAAAGCAGATTCAACAAAAGGGTTGATGTATTCAACTCTCATAGTTAATCCTCCTATTTGTCATTATAAGAAAACGCTGAGACAGTATCACTCGATAACTTTGTCCAGACGTTTCCGAAAATTTCTTCATTTTTTCCAAGAATTACCAATCCTTGTTTCTTTAATTTATCGCTTAAATCAATAATAAGCCTGTTTTGTTCCTGCATTGATAAGAATGATAACATATCACGTGCAAGAATAATATCCAATTCCGGCAAAGGGTTATCGTTTAAAATATCATGATATTCAAACACCACTATGTCTTTTATAACAGNGCCAAACGAATAACCGNTGTTTCCTTTGACCATATACCCTCTGCAATATTCCGGAACTTCATCAATGTCAAAAGTTATATTCGGCGCCTGGCTTATGGCCATTATGTCGCTGTCATTAGCCCATATTTTAATGAGCTTGTCAGGAAACTTTGTTTTAAGTATACAGGCAAAAGAAAAAGTTTCATAGCCTTTTCCGCCGCCAATATTCCATACCTGAATAATATTTGACGAAAAATCCGGCAGAATAGCGCTTACCGCTTGCGCATAATCATCGTCCCACAGTTCCCCGGTAAAAGGCGAAGCAAAACTGCTTAGAAAATCATCGGCATCGGTTGCTCCTTTAAGCTGAAGTTCTGAACCGGCATGGCTCTGGCTCCATTCTTCAAAACGTTTGTTCACCCATTTTTCATTTACCGGCGAGGCGGCAAATTTTCTTAAGGCAAAAAGGCTTTCTTTAATAAAGGCCAATGCAGAATCGTCTGAAACGGCTTTATGCTCCTGCGCCTCCCCTGTGGAAGGCGGCGGCACAAAATAAACGCCGGAACTGCTTACTGTTCCGCTGCCTTTGTCTTTATCTTCTTCTTTTAGGCCAAAAATGCGTATTACATCAAGAATAATATACAGATCGCCGCTTTTTTCAACCACGCCGGAAATGTATTTAATGTTAATATCGCCAAAAATCGGATGGGGCGGCTGAATAACCTGCCGGTTTATTCCCACAACTTTGTCTATTTTATCAACAACCGTGCCGTAGACCTGCTCGTTAATCCTAAGGATAAGCATGTTNTCNTGGCCGTCTGCCTTTCTGTCTACCGGCAAATGAAAAAANGTTCTTAAGTCGATAATGGGAATAATGTCCCCGCGTAAATTGTATACGCCCCGAACGAATGATGCGGCATTGGGAACAAACGTAAACTTATCTGCCTTGGCAATTTCCTTGACGTTCATTATATCAACGCCGTAATCTTTTCCGGCAAGGGAGAAAGTGATCATTTTAAAATCGACTGTTTCTACCCTTTCTTTTTGTTCCTGCAAATCTGCATTTACCTGTGCTAAATCTTTAATAATTGCTGCCATAAACACCTACCGTGTTGAAGCTTCGCGAATTCGGCGCTGCTCCATTTCCTTTTTAAGTCCCAATTCCAAAAGCTGGCTGACGTCAATTATAAGAGAGACCGAACCGTCCCCTAAAATTGAAGCTCCGGCAATTCCGGGAGAATTGGTAAATTGATCCCGTAAAGGTTTAATAACCACATCTTCTTCGCCAATGAGGCTGTCTACCATAAAGCCCATTTTTCTTTCTGCCGTGCCGACAATAACAATAAAATGATAATCCTGCTGTTCTTCGTTTTTTAAGCCAAAGAGCCGGTTAAGGCGGAGCAGCGAAATTACATCGTTACGAATGTTGAATACTTCGTAATTGTCGATTTTTTTGATGTCTTCCGGTTTTACCCTTAAACTTTCGATAACGCTGGTAATGGGAATTGAATAAATTTCCGAACCGACACGGACCAAAAGCCCCTGGATAATTGCAAGGGTAAGGGGGAGCTTAATGGTAAATTTGGTTCCCTTACCGAATTCAGAGGAAACCGTCACAGTCCCGTTTAATTTGTCAATTTGGCGGCGCACCACATCAAGGCCCACGCCCCGCCCTGAAATGTTCGTTATCTGAGAAGCGGTGGAAAAACCCGGTTCAAAAATCAAGTTAAATGCTTCCACATCGGTAAGCAGTTTATTTGGGCTGATAATTCCCCGGTCAACTGCTTTTGCCTTAACCGCTTCAACATCTATGCCTTTGCCGTCATCCGCAATTTCAATGACAATCATATTGCCTTCATTGGCGGCTTTGAGCAGAACCCTTCCTTCTTCGGGTTTGCCTTTGGCAATGCGTTCATTTATCGGTTCAACGCCGTGGTCGATTGAGTTCCTCACTGAATGCATAATCGGATCCAGCAGGTCTTCTATAACTGATTTGTCCAGCTCGGTATCTTCGCCTTCAATCACTAGATTGATCTTTTTATTCAGAGACTTGGACAAATCCCGGACAAGCCGCGGGAAACGGCTGAAAATCTGGCTGATAGGCACCATCCGTATCCGCATAACGCCTTCCTGCAATTCGCCGGTAATGCGGCCCAGGTTTTGCGAAGTTGAGCGGAACTTGCCCATGTTATTTTTGAACGTTGCGTCAAATCCGTCAAACATTGAAAAAATATCGCCATAATTATCGTTGATGTCTTTGCGCACGTCTTTTATGGATTTGCCGTCCTGAATGCTGTCGAGGTAATTGGGAAGGTTGTCAAATAAATTTTTTATTTTTTCCCGGTACTGGGCTTCTATGTCGCGCAGTTCCACAACCATGTGGTTAAATTGGTTGCATATCTGATTAAACGTCGCTTTGGTAATAACGGTTTCGGAAACAAGGTTAAGCAGATCGTCAATCCGTTTCGAATCTACGCGGAGAATGGANCCTGCTTCCCTGCCTGCTTTTTTGGCATCTTCGGAGACGCCCTGCCTTGCCTGCGGAGCGGCGGGCGTTTCTGCATGTTTCTCGACCGGAGCAGGTTTTTCAACTGGAGCGGCTTTTTCGGCNGGCCT
>WRNF01000292.1 GCA_009776715.1 Treponema sp.
TGGAGGAATGCGCTAACAACGGTAAGATGGACTGCCATCAAACAACTTTTATGCTTAATAATTCATATTACAAAGCCGCTCTTGGGGGCATAGTGGGATTGATCAACATGGGAACGGTTATAAACTGCGAAAACAAAGGGGCAATTATATTTACCGAGGGATATTACGATTACACTTTCATCCAGCCGCATGCGGGCCAGATAGTAGGGAGGGGCTACACCAATTACGGTCCCACATTAGTCAACAATGTATGTTCAGGGATGGTCAATCCGGGGAATTTGCATACGGTAACCTGGGTGGAAAACGGGGTAACCCAATATTTCTGTCAATATGAGTACGTAAGCCCCTATGAAATCGGCTGGTTTCAGTATGTTCCTTTTCACTGAGCAAGGGGTTTGTATTTGAGATAGCGTCTGTTGCCCCAGGTATTTATCCGGGCGTGGAAACCTTGGTTTGTGCGGCTGGGTTTTAGGGAATATAACCTAAAGTATTGAAAGTTTCTTACGAAAAATATTGATTTATTTTGCAATGTGCTGTATATTAAGGACAGAACAATGAACTGATAACCTTGCATCCAATATTATGCAATGAAGCGCTTTTCCCTGCTTTTAGCAGGTTTTAGAAAAATAAGGGTTTTGTCCGGTACAGGACAAAAACAAATGAGGCATATATGATGAAAAAACAAACTGTCCTCGCGCTCTTGTTCGCGGCATTCTGTTCATTCGCTGCCCAGGGGCAGGAAGCCCAAAAAAACCTTGTGGCTTTCGGCATTAATTTTTCTGACGAATTTCCTTTCTATAAAACCCTAATACGCCCCGGATTAAGCCTTGAATACGAGCGCCTGCTGAACGGTTATGTTTCCATAGGGCTTGAAATTGGAACCAACATGACAATTTGGCCGTATTTTGAAATGCAGGCCCGCTGGTATCCCAAAGCGCAAAAATTTTTTGCCGGGCTTAAGTTTGGCACCTTGTGCGTATGGGGTTCCCGCCCCGGCCGCTCGCCTTTTTTGTTTCCGGTATTCTCGCCGGAGATTGGCTGGAAATTCGGCATTGGGAAAGCGGGCAGAAACGCAATAATTGTGTCGCTTGCCGACCGGATGAATTTTAGCACTTTGCCTACCAACATACTGGAACTGTGTATTAAAATAGGCAAGAAATTTTAAAATATAGGGAGAAAAGAATGAAAGGGAAAAGAATTTTTACGGCAATGCCAATGACTGTAATTGCGGTGCTTGCAGCCTGCATGTTTTCCACATGCGGCCTGGGCTTAGGCATTGAAGAAGATGATTTTGAATATGCAGGATTTCCATTTTTTATTAATCCAAAAATGGGAGGTTATATTTTTAAATCTGTTATTCAGATAGAGGAGTACGTAGATCAAATAAAAAAAGAATATTTTGATAAGGTTATGGTAAACAGACCTTCTGAAATACAAAAAGAAGAAGAACATTGGGAAAATGCCATTCAACCAGGCTTTGATTCAATGTTTAATAAGTATAACAATGCGTTTTTTAGCCGCTCCAACCTGGTGATGGTTCTGCATTCGGATCACGCTAAAACAAGAATCGAAATAAAAAAGATTGGCGTTAAAAACAATGAGCTGTATGTCAGAATGTATAGGATACCGCAAGTGGGAGTTAGGACGGATGTTGTGGGATATAGGTGCATTTTAATCCCCATAAAAAAGAGAGAGTACAACGGCACCAAGGTTAATATAGAAACGCGCACCGTGTTATGGTAGTTTTTGTGTTAATAAGGTTTATTTTAAATCTTAAAAATATTATTTTAGAGGAGAAAGAACATGAAAAAGAAAATCATGAAAAATGCGGCAGTATTGCTGCCGCTTGTTGTTGCGCTGTGCTTAACAGTGCAATGCTCGTTAGAACCTGAACAAGCGAAGCCCGGGAAAAATTCCGCCATGGATGTTGCTATGGAAAATGACGGGGAGCATGATTGGGAAGACGGCTGGGAACATTACCTGGACAAAAAAATGTACTGGGAAGGCAGCGTTGAAGAGGACTTTGAAGGGTCAAACGTGCTGGTTGTTTTAGACAAGAACACCGGCGGCATTAACAAAGAGCATGACATTGCGTTCTTTAGCGGAATAGAAATCGAGTACATCGAAGATTTAACGGCCATTGAAAATGATGTTAATGACACTTTGCTGAATGTTGAACAATTCCGCCAAATTCTTTTAATCAAACTTCCGGCGGACAGCAAGGAAAACGTAATAAACGTTATACGGCAACTGGAACAGAAAGACGGCGTATTATGGGCAGGGCCTGATTATGCAATGTACCCTGATGCTACTAACCCCAATGACCCTGAATATGCTAATGGAAACCAATGGGCGTTAAATGGGCCTTTCGGCATACAAGCGCAGAATGTTTGGGACA
The DNA here is from genome assembly GCA_009776715.1 of Treponema sp. The sequence goes on from WRNF01000292.1 coordinate 2,399, forward strand.
TTACAACAGGATCAAGCACAGTGAAAGTAGGGATAATTGACACGGGCATAGCGGCCCACCCGGACCTGAACGCAAACGTTATAAGCGGAAAGAAATTTTTTGGCACAGATAATAATACAAGCGACAGTGATGGACATGGGTCCCATATTGCTGGAATTGTAGGCTCGGTTACTAACAATAACACAGGAATTGCCGGCGCTAACTGGAACGTCAGTTTGGTTCCTCTTAAAATAACTAATGTTGGCGCTCTTATTTCTAACCGCGTTATTAAGGCAATTTCATATGCTGCTGATAAAAAAATTAAAATTTTAAACCTTAGTTATTCAAGTTCTGTTTTAATAGAAAATGGGTTCCCCTTGCTGGTTGCGATTGGCAATTATAACGGTTTGTTTGTTTGCACGGCAGGGAACAAGGGTAAAAGCAATGATACAAGCAATCGCCTCCCTGCGAACTGGAATTTCCTACCGCATCTTATTTCGGTAGGTGCAATAGACAGTAATGGAGACCGCTGTTCTTTTTCTAATTGGGGTAAAAATACCGTTGACCTTTTTGCACCAGGGGATTGGATACTCAGCACCTACCCCATGAACATTTGCGATAAAGGCCTTTCTGTTTGCGATCCTGATGGTTATGAAGAACATCTTTATCGCGGTTATCATTACATGTCGGGCACCAGCATGGCGGCTCCGTACGTTGCGGCCACGGCCGCGCTCATGCTGTCGGTCAACCCCAACCTTACGCCCGCACAGCTTAAACAGAAAATTATGGCCACAGTCGACAAGTATTCAAAGATAGGCAACAGTTGCGTCAGCGGTGGGCGGCTGAACGCCTTTAATGCGGTTTCCAGCCTCCTCCCCCTCGTCAGTATACAATACATTCCGGGAGTAACCGTGCCGGTAACCGGGGCAGTGCCTGTGACGGCAATCACCGAAACAGACTATTGCACCGGAACCGTAACGTGGTCCCCAAACCACAGCGTCTTTCAGTCGGCAACCCAGTACACCGCAACTATTACCATGCAAGCTAAACCGGGGTATACCTTCTATGGATTTCCGGCTAATTTTTTCAGGGTTACGGGCGCAACACCGGTAAGCAATGCTGCCAATTCCGGCATTGTAAGCGCCGTGTTCCCGGTTACCGAAACCTCAGTAACCGAAACCGCCATACAGGGAATAACGCCCCCGGTTGCAGGGGCAGTGCCTTCATCAACAATTACCGAGACCTGCCAGTACACCGGAACCATGCATTGGCTGGCGGCAATGGGGCCGGACGGCACATTTGCAGATGACACAGTTTACCGTGCGTTCATCACCCTGACGCCGAAACC
>WRNF01000293.1 GCA_009776715.1 Treponema sp.
ATCCAACAACTCAATATTTATCTATTTTATGGAGGATGAACAATGAAAAAGACATTGGCTGTTTTACTGGTTTTATTTACGGCTGCCTCATTTATGGTAAGCTGTACAAAAACAGAGGAAAAGACATTAATTGGTTTGGCTATGCCGGAAACCCATGTGCAACGCTGGGTAAAAGACGGCAACTCTCTTAAAGCAGAGGCTGAAAAACTCGGGTATCGTGCAGAGGTTCAATGGGGGAATGCTGATCAGAACATCCAGAATAATCAGATTGACAGCTTCCTGACCCAGGGAGCCAAACTGCTGGTAGTTGGCTGCGTTAATGCGGGCGTTGCCTCGCGTATAGCCGATGCCGGGCGGGATAATGTAGCGGTAATCGCATATGACCGGATCATTCCCAACTCTGCGGACTATGATTATTATATTACTTTCAACAACTTTAAGGTTGGCGTGCTTCAGGCGGAAAGCCTTGTGCAAGGGCTAAACCTTAATGCAGTTACCCCGGATGAGCCAAAATACATCACCCTGTTTGCCGGGGCCCCCACCGACGGCAACGCATTCTTCTTCTTTGACGGCGCAATGAGCGTTCTTAATTCCTTCATCGAAAGGGGCGTTCTTGTGGTTATTGGCCCTTATCCGAGGAGTTCTGCAGACACCGCTAACTTCCAGCGGGTAGCCACCGAAAACTGGCAGGCGCCTATTGCCAAGACCCGCATGGAAAATTTATTGAACAACGATGCAAGCGATGTTGTGTTAGATGCAATTCTTGCGCCGAATGACACATTGGCCCGTGCCATTCTTGAGGCCTGCAAAGCAGATGCAAAATATGTGGAGCAACTGCCGATTATTACCGGCCAGGATGCGGAATTTGAATCTGTTCTGTCAATAAAGAATGGAGAGCAGTACAGCACGGTGTTTAAGGACACTGCAAAACTTTCAGAAGCGGCAATTATCCTGGCCGATCAGATACTGAAAGGTGAAGAAATCAGCATCCCTGGCGCAGTGCTTGCAACTGGGGATCTTTCTGAAATCGGAAATACCGGCCTAAAAAAGGTAAACGCATATCTTTTAGATCCGATTCTTGTAACAAAAGACAATTATAATGTCCCAGTTGATGCAGAATTTTTCACAGAAGAAGAAGCAAATCAATTGAGATAACTGTACAGTGATTAGCCTGACCGTATAGGCAGTATTGTGTATATGGCCAGGCTTGTTATTTTTATTTGGCATTTGATATTTATTTATTATGAGTAATTATATTTTAGAGATTAATAATCTCACTAAAGAATTTCCCGGAGTTAAAGCGCTTGAGAATGTAAGCCTAAAAATTAAAAAAGGCGAAATACATTCTATTTGCGGTGAAAACGGAGCGGGAAAATCTACATTAATGAGCTGCATTTCCGGCGTTTTTCCCAGAAACAGTTATGAAGGAAAGGTTTTTTACAAGGGGACAAGAACAAATTATAACAGCGTTAAAGACAGCGAAAAAGACGGCCTTGCAATAATTCATCAGGATCTTTCGCTCAGTCCTTATCTTTCGATATATGAAAATATTTTTCTGGGCCACATGGAAACCAATTTTGGAATAATAAACTGGAATAAATATATAAAAGAATCGAAGAAGTATCTTAATATTGTCGGCCTTAATGAAGCGCCCGAAACCATTGTAAGCAAGCTAAGCGTGGGAAAACAGCAGATGATAGAAATTGCCCGCGCTCTTTCCAAAAAAACTGAACTGCTTATTCTTGATGAGCCGACATCTTCGCTTAATGATGACGAGAGCGCAAAACTGCTTAGTTTAATACTGGAATTGAAGCAGCAAGGCATTACCTCGGTGATTATTTCCCATAAATTAAATGAAGTGCTTAAAGTTGCCGACACGGTGACCATTCTGCGTGACGGAAAAACAATCAGTACATACAGTGTAAAAGCCGACAACCTAAGCGAAGAGATGATCATTAAGGACATGGTAGGCCGGGATTTAACGCAGCGTTTTCCGGAAAGAAAATCTTCGCCGGGAAAAACGGTTATGGAAGTTAAGAACTGGACGGTATATCACCCTGATTATCATGATATAAAAGTTGTGGATAATGTTTCTTTCTTCCTGCGCAAGGGTGAGATTCTGGCTTTTTGCGGGCCGATGGGAGCGGGACGCACCGAGCTTATGATGAGCATTTTTGGCAATTCTTACGGGTACCGCAGCGAGGGAGTTTTGTCTATTAATGGGAAGCAGTATAAATTTAACAGCCCCCGCAATGCAATTAATTCAGGCCTGGGATATATTTCTGAAGACAGAAAAGACCTGGGGTTAATATTAATTCAGGATGTTAAGTCAAATATTACCCTTTCAAGCTTAAAACAAATGTCCAAAAATTGGGTGATTAGCAGTCAAAAAGAAATAAACGAAACGGAACGTTACTGTAAAGAACTTAACATAAGGACGCCGTCCATAAATCAAATTGTGCGCAACCTGTCCGGCGGCAATCAGCAGAAAGTGGTGGTAAGCAAAACCCTTCTTGCGAATCCGGATATTTTAATTATNGATGAACCGACAAGAGGCATTGATGTCGGCGCAAAAACAGAGATTTACGGCATTTTAAACAGTATGATTGCTGCCGGTAAAAGCGTTATTATTATCAGTTCTGAGCTTCCCGAAGCTTTGGGAATGGCGGACAGAATTTATGTAATGAACGACGGCAGAATTAAAGGGGTGTTGAATAAAGAAGAAGCAACCCAAGAAAAAATTATGCATCTTGCGTTGGTTGGATAGGAGAATAAAATGATCCAGAAGCTTATACATACTTTAGACATTAAAACCATTATTAAAAATAATATCCGCAATTATTCCATGTTTATTATGCTGGCATTAATAATGATAATTTTTGCCCCGCTGACAAACGGCTCTAATTGGACGGCGCGTAATTTTACTAATATTTTCTTTCAAAACAGCTATGTATTNATTCTTGCTGTTGGAATGGTGCAGGTTATTATTATTCAGGGTATCGATCTTTCGGTTGGTTCTGTCTGTGCTTTTGTAGGCGCAATAAGCGTAATGATTTATAATGCATGCCTTGGAATACCGGCTTTGCAGCCCATAGCGCTGCTTGTTTCATTTTTGGCATCAATAATAATAGGCGCTTTGATAGGAGCTTTCCAGGGTTCATTGGTAGCCTATGCAAAAATGCCGGCTTTTATTGTAACGCTTGCCGGTATGCTGCTTTTCCGCGGGCTTACTTATATAGTAACTAATGTTAACCCTATTAACCCAAGAGAAGTTAATTATGCGCTTCTTTCTACCGGTACTTTGGATGAAGTTCTGGGCATAGGCAGTTTTGGACCATACTATCCGCTTGCCTTTATTTCTGGATTTGAAAAATTTCAGATAGGCCCTTATTTTCCAATGGCTCTTATTTTGGCGTTAGTTATACTGGCAGCTTTTTTTATTACAGAATTATCGGGACGCAAGAAAAAAATTACCAATGAATTTGTAGTGATTTCAAATTCATTGTTTATTTCCAAATTGGCGGTTATAAGCCTGTTGACCCTTGGCCTTGCCGAGCGTTTTGCAGGATACCGCGGGCTTCCAATTGTGGTTCTTATACTTGGGGTAACCGTTTTTGTGTTTCATTTTATTCTTAGAAATACTGTTTTAGGGCGTTATATCTATGCTGTCGGCGGCAATCCGCGTTCGGCCAAACTTTCCGGCATTAATTCCGA
>WRNF01000294.1 GCA_009776715.1 Treponema sp.
ACCGGCCTGGCGGAGTTTTTTAACAATAAATGCATCGTTTTGGGGGATGAATCCGGCAAGGCTTAATGATCCTGCGGTAGTGGGCATATCAAAAGTATTGAAATTGTCTTTTAATAAAATGGGGACGCCGTGTAAAGGCCCTATAAGTTTTCCGGTTTCCTTAAAATCCGCATCAAGTTTATCCGCTTCTTCTTTAGCTTTTGGGTTCACCATTATTATCGAATTGAGGCTTGGTCCCTTTTTGTCGTAAGAGTCTATCCGCCCAAGGTAAAATTCCACGAGGCTGCGGCAGCTTATTTCCCTTTCTGTAAAAGCCTTGTGAAAGGAAGCGATAGTTGCTTCCATGTATTCAAATTTGCCCATAACGTTATTATATGTCAGGGAATGGGAAATGGGGAATGGGGAAAAAAGCTAAAGTGTTATCACCCTTTCCGCGGAATTCAGAAATCCTGCTATGCTTACCATGTTGGTAATTTCGCCGACACCCAGCTTGATTGAATAGTAGTTTACACAGGTGCCGCAGGCCAGTATTGATGTCCCCTTGCCGGAAAGAATTTCCAGATCTTCAATGGTATTACTGCCCTCCGTTACAAGCTTAACCCCGCTGTTCATAAAAATAATGGTCTTTGGCGGGACAGGCAATTCGGTAAGCGAATATATAAAACTTTTAATTAGAATTTTACCAAGTTCATCGCTGCCGCTGCCTATCCTGTCACTTGAAATTAAAATAACCGATTCATTTCTGTCCATGGTGCTCTCCTAATAAAGCATCAATTCATATTTTCCGTTTTTAAGCGTTCTTGTATACCTCTGCTTTGGGATAATGCCGCTCTTTTCCAGCAAATCCCCGGCAGAATTTATTTCCGGCACGGGCAGCCGGAGGCACAATCCGCATCCTGACTGTATTTCGGGCGGTATGGGCATAACCCGCACTTTTAGTCCCGCATCCAGAAAAATTTGCTCTGCCTGAATTACCTGGTTTGTACCGGAAAACGTAAATACAGCTTCTGCTGCCGGCTGTGGATTTCCCAAAATTTCAGCTTTTGGGAAATCTATCCTGGTTTTATCAGCTTCTTCTTTCTGCAATTTTCTTCAGCTCCTCTACTGCAATGGCTACTTCTTCCATTGTGTTAAATGTACTAAAGGAAAAGCGGACCATGCCCTGTGCTTCTGTTTTAAAAAACTTGTGAACCAGGGGGGCGCAATGGCTGCCAGAACGGACTGCAATCTGCCTGCTTTCCCAAAGATTTAATGCAACATCGCCTGACGCCATAGACCCTATATTTATTACAGCTATTGGGATACGGGGCTGGCTTCCTGCATTATTATCTCCGTATATTATAATACCTTGAATATTTTTTACGCCATCCAAAAATGCCTTGAGCAGGCGGCTTGTAATTTCTTCTATGGCGCTTAAGCCTTTATTGTTGATGTATTCGACGCCCCGTTGCAATCCTGCAAGCCCGTGGGCGTTATGCGTTCCGGCTTCAAAAATTTCGGGCATTTCCATTCCCTGGCATGCCCCGAAACTGTTGGTTCCCGAACCGCCTGTTTTAACAAGCTTAAAATCCAGCTGCCTGTTTACAATTATCCCGCCCGTTCCCTGCGGTCCAAACAGGGCCTTGTGGCCTGTGAAGCATAAAATATCCGCCATTCCTGCAAGAGTTTCAATGCAGCCTAACGTTTGCGAAACATCCAAAATAAAAATGAGGCCAAAACGCTTGTAATTACATGATCTGACGCAGAAACAAGGCTATCCAATACAAAATTAAGGCTTTCCGTGGCGCAGGATGTAAACGCAATATTAAGCGGGTTTTCAAGTTTAACGAGTTTTGCAATTTCCGTTCTCGCACCCATAACCGCCCTCGCGGCTTTCATAGCGGGCTCGTGAAATGAACGTCCTGAATTACCGAAGCTATTTATTGCAGAGGTTACCGCCTCTGCAACCCCCGGAGGTTTATGCATTGTTGTCGCAGCGTTATCGAAATAGATCATTAATATTTATTATACGCCGTTATATAGACACAGCCAAGTTCTGGTACAAAAGCTGCTTGGCAGCCAGATCATCATTGGAGTATCGAAGCATACGGGTATACCGAAGGGATTTTTTTATTTTGCAAAAACCACGTTAAGCATGTGCTAATTCTTTATCATTTTTGATAATGACTTGCATTTCTTTGACAATAGCACTTAAGGCGGCAAGGCGGACTTCCATAGATTCTTTTTTTGTTGCTTTACGATAATTTCCCTGTGCTACAGCAGAAGCAACGCTTTCAAGCACTTCATCAACATTTATTTCCTGATAATTCATATTATTCTCCTTCATCAAGCAAAAAATAATACTTTTTGGTTAATTTCATGGCATGAATGACCACAAGACACTCTTGTTCGTCATCCTCAATCGCTACTATTTCGAGAGCCCTTCCCATATTATCAAATCCGGCAAATACTCGCTTTTCCGGGGGATACCCTAAAATGATGTCATTATGGAAATGCAATAAACAATAGAGTATGTTTTCTTTCGATATTCCATGTTTGTACGCACTGTCTAAAATGACAATATCCATGTTATCTCCTGCTTATATTATATCAATTTTTTAAAATTTTTAAAAGTGATTTTCCCTTAAAAAAACATTTTTATTACGCTGCGACATATGCAATTTCGGATAATTGATAATTATAAAATTGTAGTATAAAATAAATTTATGGAAATTTTAATGGATGCTTGTGCAATATTGGTAAACAACAAGGATGGGAAAAGTTATAAAATTCTTCCCATAAAAAATGAAATAAAAAAAGGAAAATCTCCCCTTGAAGATATTCCATATATAAACGCCGATATAACAACACAGGGAATTGTGGAGTTAATAAGAGAAAGCAGAGCCGGGAAATAAACTTAAAAAAGCAATTAACATGATAATAAACGCCGTGAATACCGGTAAAAAATGGCTTCCCTACTGCAAAGCAAAAAAGGAGCTTGTCTTTACGGTTCACAGTGTGTTCAACAGGGTAATTAATATTTCCACGGGAAAGGAGCTGCTGTCGGTTGCGGCGGAAGATATTGGCTGTTCATCGTCTTTTCTGACTGTTCCCGGGTGCCGCCTCAATTTCGGCGCTGAAGCAGGACAGAAATGTTTTGTGAAGGCGGGGTGCCTATATTTAACAGGCTGTGAAATTAACTTCAATAATGCTGCTGTTTGGAAGGGCCCCATAAGCAAAAATTACAGGTACAAAAAAATAAATAGGGAAAATATAGCGGCGTTTAAGGCGGTTGTCGACAGAAAAGCGGCGCCGGAAAGCGCATGGCGGCAAATATGCAGTGGTTCGCCCTGCCAAAAACCGGACAAATGGCATGGCCTTGGAGTGATAAAAACATTGAGGGAAAATCCTCTTGCAGCCAGCAAGCTTATTGGGCTTGGCCCGGGCCTTACACCGTCAGGCGATGATATGCTGCTGGGTTTTCTGGCAATGGCCAACCATGCGCCGGGTAACAGGGTTTTTGCCCGCCTGCTGCATGAGGCAGTAAAAGGTTCTTTGGGGAAAACAGCCGATATAAGCGCCCAGGCGCTTGCAAACGCACTAAACTGCGAATACCATGAATATATACAGAACTGTTTAAGAGATTTATGCGAAAACGGAAAGGAAGAAGTTTTTATTTCCGCTGCTGATCTCTTGAAGATTGGGGCAACATCCGGGGCGGATATAGCCTG
>WRNF01000295.1 GCA_009776715.1 Treponema sp.
CACCGTGCAGATCGGCAGCGCCCCGCACCCGATGGAAAAGGAGCACCACATCGCTTTTATATACCTGGAAACAGAAAGCGGCGGGCAGCGGAAACGCATGAACGTCGGCGGGGAACCAAAAGCCACGTTCTCCTTATCAGGCGACAAGCCCATTGCAGCATACGCTTACTGCAACCTCCACGGGCTCTGGAAAACTGAAATTTAGTTAGGACAGGAGGGGCGTGGTTATACTACGCCCCTTTTTTTGTCTTCACGTAATTGATCCAAACAATACACCATAACGCTTTTTTACAATCGCGATTACTTTGTCATACATTGTCGTATCCGACATTGACGTATCCGGAACAAGTTCATCGGCAACAATGGTTTCCTTGAGTTTTTCGGCAACCGGAACGATATTTTCGAATGCACCTTTTATAGTCTTCATCATGTTGGTGGCGTTTAGTTCCAGGTTTTCAAACAATGCGATGAAATCTTTGGGTCTTAGGGAATCATATTTACCCTTGCCATTTATTAACATAGCCATTTCATGATCGACAATATTTTCTTCGTAAACTTCGGTTGATAGTAAATCGTAAAACGGGGCAAGAGTGATGCCACAATCGCCATGGAGCAATGACAGGTTCTTTGCATGGGCATCAGTATTCCCGATTAAGTAATTGAAAATAATCCATTCAACAAACCTGGTAATATCCATTAAGCGGTTTTCAGAAAATTCATTTATAAGCCCATTGCAGGCTTTTATTTTGGCACCGCCGCCTACCTGATATTTTCTGCCGGAAACAATGCCAAGCGCCTGGCAAAAGTCCTCCTGGTGTATGCGGCTTACAACCCCATTTTTTTTAATAGAACGGTCATATCGTAAAATTTCAAGATATGAATGATCGTCATCTTCCACTAACTTAACTTCCGGGATTCCCAATTGCAAAATATTTGCAAGCTTCATGCAAAACAATTCATTTTGCAACAAACCGGGGAACCTCTTATTTGTTATTTTTATTATGTGGGTCGTAGGCTGCCTGTCACTGGAACGGAAATATTTCCCGTCAGATTTGTAAACCGCAAACTTTGACTGGGCCCCGGCCAATGAAAGACGGGGCGGATTATCAATGCTTGTAAGCAGGGGATCAAACGGAAGCCTGTCGATGATTTTCCTTATATCCAAAGGGGATATTTCATGCGGGCTTTCGTCATCATCAGTCGGCATATCTTCATAAAAAGCCACCGCGCCTGCGCAGTCACCGCCGAACCTGTTAAGGATGGAAAAAACCTTGTTCCCGGAAACATGGTCTTTTGTGAGGATATCGAAAGCTTCCCCCTCAGGCGTCAGGTTTTCAAAGAACGGGTAAGCTGTGGCATGGGGATAGCTTTCGGCCCTCACCGGCAGGCGGACAGATAAGGGCACGGCATTTTCGTCATATTGAAACGTTAGTTGCAATAGATCATCTTCGGTCAAGACACCGGTTTTTTTTTCGTAAAGATAAACATTCAGTGACCTGTTCATCTCAGCTAAAATAACCTACATTTTATGAAAAATCAATAGAATATTACTGAGCGGTAATAAAGTGATGGAAAGTGAAAGATAAACGGCAAATATTACCGATCGGAAAGATAAAATTAGCAATGCCCCTTATTCTGGATCCTCAGCGGCGAGATTATATGGGAAATCGTATTTCACCGCCATGTATTCAGATACAGTGGTATCTGAATACTTTTTGTAGTTCTCAGATTGCTCCAATACTTGTTGAAAGACTTCATCATTCCATTCGGGAGGATATCCATTCTTATAAAGAAGCTTGGTTAAATCCATATTCAATTCATTCTTTATATCTTCACGGGTAGCCCAATCAGTATACTTTGACTTGTCGTCAACTAAAATCTTTATCTCACCGGCAAGAATTATACATTTTTCCTCATCGTATTCAAATCCGTGGTCATCACGAACTTTTATCAATATATCATAAAATATCTTTTCCTCATAAGTGATGCCCAGTTTTTCAAATGAACTTTTGTCTTCTTCGAGATCGTCAATGATTTTTATGATCTCGTCGGAAAGGCTGTCTACAAAATCAGCTACAACCCCGCTGGTAAAGACAAGATTGTCCCTATTGTTATACTGCTCCACTACCTTTTTCAGGCGTTCATCAAAGACAATGGCTTTTACTTTATTTGTTTTCCCATAATCGGATATTGCCTTTTTTAAAAGCTTCAAGAGGGCATTAAATTTTGTGATGGGCATATCTATTTTATCAAGCTGCCTTCTGAAATCTTCACCGAAAATATCATCGCCCTCTTTGTGGTTCACGATGTTTTCAATACCGGAACAGCTTATAGCCCGCATTACCATTTCTTCCACATGGCGATTCATAATTTCCGAATCAGGGGTATGTCCTTTTGTTTGTTTATATATAACAGAACGAATAGCCAGATAAAACTGCGCTTGCTCGGTTTCACTATCCCCAATGCGGCCTGAAGGAAAACATATTTCGTAGGCGGATTTCAGTTTGAAGGTAATATGCATAAAGCGGATTTCGGTTTCTTTTTTTAACTGAACAAATTCTGCCGCTTTGTTTAGGCAAATGAGGCGTTCAAGAGGCAAGCCATGGAAGAATTTGTCAGCATTGAAACCATGCATTATATTCGAGGCAAGCTGCAAATGGTTTCTGAAAACATTAAGGGCACCTTCCAGTTCCTCAACAGGGCTTCCCTGGGGCCCTGAATATTTTTTCACCGCCTGCATCATGTCTTCTTTTATGCCTATGTAATCAACTACCAATCCCTTGTCTTTACCTTCAAACACCCGGTTTACCCGGGAGATTGTCTGTATGAGGGTATGTCGCTGAATCGGCTTATCGATATACATAACAGCGAGGGAAGGCACATCAAATCCGGTTATCCACATATCGACAACAATTGCTATCTTAAAATTCGAATTATTATTCTTGAATTGCTTGTCCAGCTTCCTTCGGTAATCACGATCGCCAAGAAGATTATACAGGGTTTTTTCATCATCCTTATCTCTGGTAGCAACAAGCTTAATTTTTTCAAGAGGGATCAGCTTTTCAGCTTCTTCTTTTGATAAAAATTCGTTTTCAGACTTTTTTGGCATATTCCATTCTGGCCTTAAGGCGATAATTTCCCTGTATAAACTGTATGCAAGCTCCCGGTCGTTGCAGACTATCATTGCTTTTTGAATGATTTGCGGTTTTTCAGAGCAAAGAGCTTCATAATGGTCTACAATATCCTTGGCAAGTTTTTTCTGCCTTTCGGGGTGTCCAAGAATTCTTTTCAGTTCACTCATAGCCCGCTTGCTTTTCTCCACCTGATCCGGGTTTGTCCCTTCGGTAAGGCATTGGTTGTAGTACCGCTCGATTTCCTTTGCCTGTTTTCCCGAAAGCAAGACGCGGGCAAGGCGGGGTTCGTAAGTAATGGGAACAGTAATACCGTCTTCGCAGGATTCCTGCATTGTGTATTGTGCCACTACATCGCCAAACACATGGATGGTTTCATCAATAGGCGTTCCAGTAAAACCAGCGTAGGTTGCGTTAGGAAAAGAATCCCTAAGATATTTTGCAAACCCGTAAGATTTTTTGATTCCTTCGGCGGTGATTTTTAGTTTGGAACCGTAATTTAGCTGTGTCCTATGTGCCTCATCAGAAATGCAAATGATATTGTTCCGTGTTGAAAGGAGGCCTGTCTTTTC
>WRNF01000296.1 GCA_009776715.1 Treponema sp.
ATATCGCTGTAACCGGAATAGGCCTTGCCCCGCAAGGGCTGGAAAGGAGCATCGGTTTCGGCAAGCAGCCGGTTTGCCGGGAATGCCGCGCAGCAGCGCAGGGCCTGACGGTGATTAAGCAGTATGGTTGTCCCAAACGAAAAATACGCGTTTATGCCGCGTCGCAGCAGGGCTTCTCCCTCCTCTGCTGTGCCAGGCCATGAGTGAAAAATAACAGCACGGCATTTTTTTAACATTTTTGAATATGCAAAAATTTTGTGCATTGCCCTGCGGGCATGGATCACCATTGGCAGATCGCAGCGCAAAGCCGTTTCAATGTGCGCGGCAAAGAGTTTTTCCTGCATTGTTTCCGTTTCCCTGAATGCCGCATTGTACAGGTCAAAGCCTGTTTCTCCTACCGCAGCGAGCCTGCCCTGCGCCGCCAGCGCATCCAGGCGCTCAAGCTTTTCCAAAGGGAAGGCCCTTTCCTTTGGAAAAGCTTCATTCGGCAGCAGCGACTGCGGATGCACAGCAAAACAGGGCAGCATTGCCGCAGCTGATGCAGTTTTTGCCTGCACAGACAACTGTTCGCAGTACATAAATTCTTCCGGCGATGATGCGCTGGCTGCACAGCAAATTTCCAGCCTGCGCCGTTCATTTTCGGCATTGGGTAAAAATACGGCTAAATCAAAGGGGTGGCAATGAGCGTCAGTAAGCACAGTTTACCGCTTATTGACGTTTAACGGTTATTGAATTGACTGTTCCGCCGGAAAAGCCCCAGCGGCTGCCTACATATTCATTAAAAGCTTCCGCTTCGCGGGTAAAAGCCGCGTACAGTGCGGCAAGAGCGCCGGGAGAACGGTACTGTGCATCAAACTGCCGTTTCCATGACCGGTTGGCAAAACGGGTAGGAAGCTCATTGGTAAAATAATTCCCAACTTCCGATACAGGCTGCTGCAGCATGTACGCCATAAATTCATTGGCCATTAAGTATTCATCGCTTGTTTCGTAACGGTATTCCGCAAAAAGCCATGTTATCAATTGCCTGACATTCGAAGGAGCTTCCTGCCAGCGCCGATTGCAAAAATCACGAAAATCAGTGTCGGTAAAAAATATTCCATGGAATCCTTCATGGGCCATAAACCGGGCGCGAAGATAATCATTTGATTCTCTTGTTATTGAAATAATTCCGCCTTCGCCTGCTTCTATTTCGTTAACGGCGTTTTTTACAATAATGCCTTCATTAAAAAGAATTTGCTTTAATTCCAGCTCCTCCGCAAGCAAAGAAAAATTTTCCTTTTCTGCAAGCTGAAAAAAACGGGCAAGATCATGCGCCCGGTAATCATGGGCATTCCATCCGTGCAGATGTTCAATTTCCCTGTCAGAAGCTATTCTGCCCTGAAACCCTGCTTTTTCTACAAAAAACGCCAATCTTTTTAACATTTTATCCTGCATAGCGTAATCAGCAAAGTCAAATATCAGCAGTGAAGGAAAAGTNGCCCAGCGAAAAATTTCATAATGCCTNTCGCGCCATAGGCTGACAGGCCATGCAAGAATAAGGGAAGGGTCTGCGTCAATCGGCATGGGAAAAACCGGTTTTTCGGAATATTTAATGCTGAAAGACTGGAAACGATCGCCTAACAGAACAATTTCGTTGTTTGGCATAAACATCAATAAATTCATCTGATTCAAATGCGGTGATATTTCAAAAAGCCGGGTTCCGGCAATAAGTGCCGCCCTGTTTCCTGTCTCTAAATCTGCGGTAAAATCCATGCAAAATTCGGGGGAAACATCAAAAAGATCGGGTAAATCAAATGAAAAAGCAGTATCTTCATACTGTTCATCAAAACCTGATGATACAAATGCGCTAATCTGCAGATGTTCGCCTTGTTCATTTATAAAACGGCGGTACCCATACCAGCGTTCTTTTATTTCAATTGAATGAATCTGCAAAAAAGGCAAGGTTCCATCCTGATAATTTTGTTTTTCAATACTGACAGAAAAATTCTGCAAAAAAGCATTGTCAAAAGGAATGGCATAATGAAAAATTAAATCCGCCGATGAGTAAGGTAAAACCCATGCATCGCCTTCAATTTTTAAAAAATACTGCGGCGGTATTATTGCCGATGAAGCATCAAGGGAATTTTTTCCAAATGAATATTCAATTTCAATCGTGGCAGGATATGGAACCGAAACAGGCTGGGAAAAACGGTATTCCAGTTTTTCAGGCCCTTTCGCATCAAGCATCCCTGCAGCGGCTTCCCTGCTTAATGCCTCAAGGTTTTCTTCTGTTCCTTTTACGGAAAATTGAATTTCCCGCGGCCCGCATGCAATAAATAAAGCTGTTAAGAAAAAAAACGTGCTTAAAAAAATTCGCTTTATAAACATTATAATTTTACAATCCCTCTTGCAATTAATTTTGCCAATGTGAATCTTTGTTCCATACGGGTTCCAGGATCAACTGTTAAAAAATTTTCCAACTGTGCCCTGAAAGAATCAGGAAGCAGCGGTAAATCCAGCACCTGTTTGTAATATGCCCGGTGAGACGGCTCAAAACGCCGGTTAATGCAGAACAAAGCAAGGCAGGCAGTTTTTATAAAACCAGATGATGCTAAAAGATAATGAAACTGATCCCCTAAAAATGAGGATGCGCCTAAGTCTGAAAGAAAATGTTCCATTTTTGACTGAACAACCATGCGTATTTCCTCCCAAAAATTGTCGGAAATATTATTCAAACGTTTTCTAATATTTTCAATCCATTTTCCGCGCGAAAAAAATATTTCCCCGTTGGCCAGCCGGTAAAAACTGTAGGTTATAGAATCTTTTGCCAGCCACAGGTATTCTGTATTGGAATCTGCAATAGTAATCAGCTCTTCTATTTTTTTGATATTTTTATACTCCAGCCTTAGAGGAATATCACCGATTAAAAAACGATCTTTTTCATTTTTTCCAGAGCTTTCAAAGGCAATTACATCATCGCCGTAAACCTGCAGCCGTTCTTCTGCGTCAGGGATAGGACCGGAGACAAAAATATCAAGGATTACTGCAAAGTACGGATCAAGGGTATCCGGCATTGCTGCTTCATTTAAAGTAATGCATTCAACGCAGGGCCATTGTGAAAGAATATCCGAATACCGCTCCACAAGGAGTCTTGTTTTATATTTCATATTCCACCTCAATTCTATAATGAGTATAATACTATACTATTTTGATTTTAAATACTAGTAAAAACCGGCTTAAGCCCTTGCGATTAATTGTTCTTGTTCCTCATCGCGATGCCCGCATTCCGCTGCGGGCATGGAGCGGTTCTTTGTTTGCCGTCTCTTGTTATGGTGCATGGTCATTTCCCCAGGTCATGCCAATCGCAGCGCTTAGCCGTCCGCTTCCTGTTGATGCATTAAAATTGATGAGTACTGCTTTAAGGCTTGAAATGAACAATTCAGGCGGTAAAATTACCGGTGCAGAAACGGCATTTTCAGATTTTCCTTCATTTTCAGATGGCTGCGAAACGCTGAAGGCATTCGGCCTTGCTGCAAACATTTCTCTTTCCGGTGATTTTTTCAAACCAGCAGAAAAATTCCTTAAATACCGTTTCTCGCCGCTTGTCATTGCAGCAGCATTGATAGACGCTTCTTTCAAAACAACTTCCCTGGCGGCGAAATTGACAAACCCGCCTGAAACATCGTTCCGTGCAGCGGCCCTGGCAAACATGGACATTTT
>WRNF01000297.1 GCA_009776715.1 Treponema sp.
AAATCTATATTCCTCTGTGTAAATCTGTGGAAATCCGTGTAAATCCGTGGCCTTTTAACTACAGCTTCAAAAGTTACCAAAGAGTTGGTTCGCGGGGGGCTTGTTGACATTAAATTTCCTACCAGCTTATTTCCAGAATCAGGCTGTTGTTATGGGTTAAAATGCTGCCGGTATCGGCCTGGAAAGAAACTTTTTTACCGTTTGTTACTGTTTCATCAATGTTCACGCTTGTCCTTAAGCTGGCAGCCTTTGGAGCAGTGAAGGAAAAGCTAAACCGGTATCCGGCGGAAATTTCCTGCAACAGCGAAAGCAAATCCGCGTTGACTGGTTCTGCAGGGGCCTCCCAAAGCGCCAACAGCAGACGGTTAAGGCCGTTTTCCGCAGACAAGGATGCGCTGCTGCCTGAGCCATTCAAAAAAGTTATAAGCGCTTGAGGGTTATTAAACTCTAGCTCGACACTGGTAACAAGATCGCTAAGGTCATTTTTTTCAGTAAGAGACAGCAGTTTCAAATCAGTCATTCGGGAGATGCTCCGTTCAAAATCGGCTTTTCCGACCGGTATTGACGGCCATTTCTGGTTTCCGTCAAGCCTGCCCAGGGCCTCCAGCGCCTTGGAGACACGGTATTCAAGGACAATTTTTCCCGAACCTTCGGCGTACATGGTTATGTCCATTGACATGCCAAAGCATGAACCCAGGAAAATAAGCAGAAAACAAGACAAAATAACCATTCTAAAAATATGGTTTTTCTTAGAAAATTTCTTTTTTCTTTTTTGCATAACTGTTAAAATTCCTCCGAGTGAATTTTCATATCCTGTATGCGAACCGGAATTTCATTCTCAATCATTGCAAAAGCTTTGCGCATAACAGATTCGCCGAAAATTTTTGAATTTGAAACCATCGCTGCTCCTATCTGGGCAAAAGATAAAGAATCCTGCAAATCCACTTCGGCGGCGCTTAGCCGGAAACGGCTAAACATTTTGCCTTTTACCGACTGAACAATGCGCCGCTTTTCTTTTAGGCTGGTAACGCCGGGAATTTCAAAAATTACCTGAAGCATCGAAACAATCATTTATTTCGCCAATCCTTTAATTACCGTTAACGAAGTCTTGTTCGGTTTCATTTTCTTCAATGGCTGGAACAGCCTCTTCCTCATTTTCCGCAGCCGTTTGTTCTTCGGCGGCTTTGGCAGCCATTGTGCGTTTTCCGTCATTAATTATTGTCTTCAAACTTTCAATGTTGGCATTGCTTATCCTGTCGTCTGCAAGCAGTAGTTCAATTGTTTCAAAATCTGTAAAACCTTCTTCTACGGCTCCTTTCATCTCGGTAATGCCTTCCTGGCTTTCAGAATCGGCAATCAGCAATAAACGCGCAACGTTAAAACGGCTTTCTTGTTTTGACGGATTTTCACTGCCCTCTGGAATGCTTTCATAAGCACTGCGGAAATTTTCCAGAGCGCGTGCATAAAATTCATGATCCTCAAGTACCTGGGCATATTCAAAATTAATTTTTCCATCAGAATTATTGGTAAGCCATAATTCATAACTGTCTATTGCTTCAACCTTTTTTTGTTCCTTTTGCGCCCGTGCATAAAGCAGCAATACATCATTGTTGTCTAAAAGGGCAAATTCATATTTCTTTAGCGTTTGCTCCGCATCGGCATATCTTTTCATGGCAAATAAAACCAGTGCATGGTTGTATCCGTCATCGGCGCTTTCCGGTACAATGGCTAACAGCCTGTCATACAATGCAGATGCTTTTTCCAAATCGCCGTTTCGTATTCGGGTATAAGCTGCGGCTTTTAAGGCCATGACATTTTCCGGGTCCCGCTTTAGAATGGCTTCAAAATATTTTATCGCTTCTTCATAACGCCCGGTTTCAAAGGCAATGCGGCCAAGGTTATACTCCGATGCGCTCATGGTTTTATCTTTGGCCTTGGCCCGGATTAACCATTTTTCCGCTTCGGAAAATTTACCCATATCATAATATGCCATTCCAATGGCAAAATATTCCTCTGCCGAAGCAGTGGAGGTGCTTGCACAGCCCAAAAGGATAGAAATGGTGAATAATACTGCAATAATTAAAAGCCAATGTTTTTTCATAATTTTGTTTTCAATAATGTATTTTCAATCTCCCATAATTGTGAAGGGTATAAACCGGCAATATTTCTTCCATAATGCGCAATAAGCTGAATGATATTATTTGGAAATAATTCATCGGCTTTTCCGTTAATTCTGTCTCCGGCATCTCCCAAACCGGGCATAATATATGCTTTTTCGTTAAGTGCGGGATCTAACCACAGGGTATAAATTTCGCAATTTTCTATAGCGCGGATAATCCGCAGAGCTCCTTTTAAGGCTGATACAACATTGAATATTTTTATTGATTTTGGTTTTACTCCGGAATCCAAAAGGAACTTTACCACTGTTATAAAACTTCCGCCGGTTGCGTTCATGGGATCTGCAAAGATAAGATCTTTTCCATTGAGCATTTCTAAATCAAAAAAAGAATGATCCAAATTAAAAATGTATTCCATATTGTGTTCATTTTTTGTATCATCACGTTTAATTTTAAACAGGGCGAAGGGAGTAAGGTACCCTTGCGAGGAAAATTTTTGAATTTCACGGCTTAGAACCATGGATGGCAGCAATGCTCCCCTTAGTAAAACGCACATCACTGAATTATCAATTTTATTGTCAATATTTGAAAAAGCGTGAATAGCGTAATTTTGTGCCGGATTAACAACTGGGGTTTTAATAAAAAAGCGGTTCATTTCCAGGCCCTCTTCTCCCCGGTAAGCAAGATCGAATAAAATCTCAAATGCTCTTTGAATGTTATAAATAAATTCATGTTTCCCTGTTTTAATGTCCCTGAGCGTTGCCATGACTCTGGATACTTGAGAGCAGTTTTCTTTTGTTCCAAGGAAAGAATGCACATGGATTTTAGGCATATTGCCGCAGATTTCCTGCATTTTGCCTTCCATATCGCTGAATAACCGGATTAAGCTTTCTTTCGCTTCAGAACGCTGCAATTCGTCTCCGTACTCAAGGCCGGGGAAAAAAAGCATCGCCTGCTGGTATAAGCTGTCTATCATGGCCACATCGTTTTTATCAGCTAAAGTCAATAAATCGTCAAGGTCATGCGCTTTTAGAATTTTAACATTCACAATAAGAACAGTCTAATTTATTTTGGCTGTTTTTGCAAGAGACTACTTCACAAAGTTGCGATTAATCATTATATTAAATGCAAGAGAGGAATACATGATACGAGGCGGAGATATAGTAAAAGGAAGCTGTCTCTTGCAGAAAGGGCAGCCGTATTTAGTTGTTGAGCGGGAATTTCATAATCCCGGAAAGGGAACTGCTGTTGCACGGATTAAAATGAAAGGCATTAAGGACAGATCGGTGTTGTCGCTGACCATTCCAACCCAGCAGGAAGTTGAAGACGCGCAGGTTTCATTACATAACTGTCAATACCAATATTCAGATTTGGACAATTTTCACTTTATGGACAATGAATCCTATGACCAGTATGAGGTTTCTATTGCCGAAAATGAAGAAAAAAAATTCTATCTTAAGGAAGGGGATACATACGACTTAACAATTTGGGAAGGAAAAGTGATTGACATTAAAATACCGTATAAAGTGGCCTTTACCGTAGCTGAAAGCGAAAATTATGTAAAAGGCGATACGGCCACTGG
>WRNF01000298.1 GCA_009776715.1 Treponema sp.
CTAGACATTCTCTGGTCAATTATTGTATTATTTCTTATGCGATATCTTAAGTTTTTTTGGGAAGAAAATGATTAAAGAAAAGCATGTACTGGTTAAATGGTCTGCCACTTTTTCAGTTGGAATAAAAATTATAGACGACCAGCATAAAGGTTTAATAAACCTTGTCAATGACTTGTTTAACCACGTAACCGGAAACAGAGAGGAGGAATATTTGTATTTTAAAAAAATAATACAATCCGCAGTTCAATATGTAAAAGTTCACTTTAAAACAGAAGAAGAAATTATGTCTCAGGCAAATTTTCCCGGTTATTCAGAACACAAAAAAGAGCATGATAAATTTATTATGAATATTCTTGACATGGTAAATAATTATGAAAAGGGCATAAAACTTACCCTTTCTGAATTTACAAAATTTCTAAGAGAATGGATATTAACCCATATTGCTATAATGGACAAGCAGTATTTTGTTTATTTTAAACAAGTTAATGCCAGAAATGTTAATGGAGAATTGATTATTAACATATGATCTGAAAAAACATGGGTTTAATAATTATGGAGAAAAAATGAAGGTAAGCACGTTTAGCCGGGGTTTGAAACTTTCAACAAGAAAAGAAGCCACAGAAGGCAAACCGGTTGAAAAACTTCCCAACCCCAAACAAGCAGTAATCCCGGTAAACCAGCATTTTGGGGCGCCGAATAAAAGCACCGTCAGTGTTGGCGACAGGGTAATACGGGGGCAGCTTATTGCCGATGCCGCCGCAGCGGGGACAATGACGGTTCCTGTCCATGCGTCAATTACCGGCACAGTAACAAAAATAGAACCCCGTGCATTGTCGAATAACAGCGAAGGCTTATGCATTATCATTGATTCCGACGGAACGCAGGATGAAGAGATGCTGATGCCTCCCCTTGATCCTTTTGCCTGCACAAAAGAAGAAGCGTTAAACCGAATTCGCGAAGCGGGAATTGTCGGATTGGGGGGAGCGGGCTTTCCTTCCTATGTAAAACTGTCGCCCCCGCCGGAAAAGAAAATAGATATTATAATTGCCGACGGCGCCGAATGTGAACCTTACCTAACCACCGATGAAGCGGCAATGACAGAAAAACCGCATCTTCTGGTTCAGGGTTTGGGCATTGCAATGAAGATAACCGGTGTAAAAAAAGGCATCATCGGCATGGAAGACAATAAAAAAACCCTAATTCCCATGCTCGAAAGGGAAATCCGCCTGGCCGAAATGCCCGGAGAAATTTCCATCGGGCTTTGCCGCACTCGTTACCCGCAGGGCGGCGAAAAAATGCTAATTACCGCACTTACCGGCAGGGAGGTTCCTTCGGGGGGGTATCCCATGGACATAGGCTGCATTGTTCAAAATGCCGGCACACTTATTGCCATTGCCGAAGCGTTTTTTGAAGGGAAGCCCTTAACCGACCGTGATTTAACTGTTTCGGGCGGCGCCTGCAAAACGCCAAAAAATATCCGCGCACCGTTAGGCGCTTCCCTAATGGATGTGCCGCCGGAATTTATTGACATTGATTATTCTAAACTGGCAAAAATAATATACGGCGGCCCAATGATGGGATTTGCCGTTTCTTCCCTTGATGTGCCTATCCAAAAAAACACATCGGGAATAATATTAATGACAAGGAACGAGACTTCGGCTTTTGCAGAAGGCCCCTGCATTCGCTGCGGATCCTGTATGCGTAATTGCGCCTGCCATCTTGCTCCGGTTATTATGAATGAAAGCCTGGAGGCCGCAGACCTGGATTATGCAGTAAAGGCCGGGCTTAAGACTGCATTGAATGCGGCAGCTGCACTTATGTATGCCCGGCAAAAATAAAATTGGTGCAGCGTTTTCGCGTTGGCAAACAGCGGCTGCGGATGCAGCAAAAATAAAAATTAACTCTCAAAATTTACCTGGGTTTTTTGGGAGTTTGTTATTGAACGGAGAAAATTCATGGATGTCAAGAAAACAGCCGGCAAAATGAAATTAGGTCCTCTTTTGTTTTCATCAAGCCCGCATATTGCATTGCCGGGAAATACAACGGCAATCATGGGAACCATGTACATGCCCTTGCGCCGGCTGCAATTTTTGGCGTGATTATTTACGGGCTGCCCGCGCTTCTTAATATTATTACCGCAATGGTTTGCGCAATTGCCGGCGAGGCATTGTTCAGGCTAATCTCAAGGCAGCAGCCCCGCATAAAAGATCTGTCTGCGGGCATAAGCGGGCTGCTGCTGGCCCTGGTCATTCCGCCGGCAATGCCTTTGTGGATGACCGCTTTGGGATCGCTGTTTGCGGTAATTGTTGCAAAGGAATTTTTCGGCGGGCTGGGAGCGAATGTGTTTAATCCGGCGCTTACCGGCAGGGCTTTTTTAATGATGAGTTTTCCTGCCGCCATGACCACATGGCGCCCGGTGCAGGAAGGGTTTTCCCTTGCCATGACCGATGCGGTAAGCAGTCCGTCTCCGCTTCAGATTTTTAAAAGCAGCAATGCCTACGACGGCTCTTACAGTAATATTTTTACCGAAATGTTTCAGGATATGCCTTTAATAAAAAAATTATTTTTTGGCTACCATGAAGGCTGCACCGGTGAAACATCGATACTTCTGATTCTGGCCGGGTTTGTTTTTCTTGCCGCAGTTAAAGTAATAAATTGGCGGGCGCCGGCTGCCATGGTAGTTAGCGCTGCTGCAGCTGCTTTTGCCTTGGGCATGAATCCGGTAATGGCAGTGCTCTCCGGTGGCTTGCTTTTTGGGGCTGTCTTTATGGCAACCGATTATGCAACAACGCCGCTGACGGCCTGGGGCAAAATTATTTTTGGAATCGGCGCGGGGATCATTTCTGTGCTGATACGAAAATGGGGCGGCTATCCGGAAGGGGTTAGTTATGCGATATTGATTATGAATGCGGCAGTGCCATTTCTTAATAAAATTTTGCCTAAAAAATACGGGTTTATGCCGAAAAAAAAGGCCGCCAAAAAAGGCGCAGATGGAGGCGTTCAATGAAAGTCTCCAATATGCTGAAGCTTGGTATTGTCCTTGCCGCCTATGCAGCCGGGGCCTGTGTTTTGCTGGCCTTTGTGTATACCGGTACTGCTCCGGTAATTGCCGAANGTGCAATTAAAGACCAGAAAGAAGCACTTGGGGAAATTTTCCCCGGCGCAGACAATTTTTCTGAAGATATTTCCGGTCAGATTAATGAAATAATCAGTAAAATAAAAATTGATGATAAAATAAAAATTCTTAATGCTTTTGATGCAAACGCAAACGGAAGCCTTATAGGAACTGCGCTTATTGTTTCCTATCCCGGTTATGACGGCCCCATCACATTAATTGCGGGGATTANTAATGGATTTGTTGCCGGCGTAAAAATAATTAGCCATTCGGAAACACCGGGGCTTGGCGCAAATGCAGATAATCCGAAATATGTGAACAGAAAAACAGGGAAAACTTTTTTAGGACAATTTTCCGGTAAAGAAATAAATGACAAATTTACGGTAGATGCAATTACCGCATCTACCATTACTTCTAACGCTGTTGCCAATGCAGTGAAGGCAGCGGGTTTTATCGCCGGCAAATGGCTGGAGTATAAAGGAGGAGGCAGCAAATGAAAAAAAACACAAAGAAAAATATTCTGTTTGGCATTTTTTCCAACGGCTTAATCCGGGAAAACCCTTT
>WRNF01000299.1 GCA_009776715.1 Treponema sp.
ATCACGGATTATTTTAAAATTTTAATTCTTAAAATCCGTGTGAATCCGTTAAAGCCTCCCTTCGGTCGGCGAGTGTAAGGAAAATTATTATACTTAACCGCTAAAGCGGCTTGTACTACCGTGAAAATCCGTGGCTTTTGCATATATGGCTTAGCGAGAGGCCCAAATGAAGTTAGAGGTAAGCCCCCGCGCAGCATCCACTGCGAAACATCTACAAGGTAACTTTTGAAGCTGTAGTTAAAAGGCCACGGATTTCCACAGATTTACACAGAGGAATATAGATTTCTAGGAATGAAACCAAGAATAATCATCGGATTTTCACAGAATTTAAAAAAAAATAAAAATCCGTGTGAATCCGTCTAATCCGTGAAAATCCGTGGCTATTGCATATATGCCTTAGCGAGATGCCAAATGAAGTTAGAGGCAAGGTTATAAAAAAGGGCGTATCTGCCGATAAATATTGTATGAAAAGTATTCCAAAGCATAGCTTTTTTAAACTTAGTTCTTTACTGTTGGCCTTTTTATTCGTTGCATTATCATGCAAAGGCACGCCTAAAACAGCCGGAACAGAAAAAATAAATGACGATGTATGGTCATTGCTGGCAAAAGGCGATGAAAAAGCAAAGAACTTTTTTATCGGTGAAGTTGATGTAAGCGCAGCCGATTCAAAAGGCTGGACAGTGCTTCATTATGCAGCCAACCTGGACGATCCCGGTTTAGCGGCATTTTTCATTGCAAGAGGGGCGGATGTTAACGCAGAGGATAATGCAAAGCAGACGCCGCTGGGTATTGCCGCGGAAAAAGATGCGGCTCAGGCAGCGAAAATAATTGTAAACAACGGGGCAAATATTCATGCAATTGCAAATAACGGAAAAAGCCCGGCAATGATCGCTATTGGGAAAAATGACTTCCTTAAAGCCATATTAACCCCGGCATCGATTGTATCAACAACTCAAGATGAAAAAACAATTCTGCACCTTGCGGCAGAGGCCGGAAATGTAACAGCGGTTAAAACCATTCTTGCGGCCATGGATGCCGGGAATGAAACAGGACTGGGAGAGGCGCAGAAAAAAAGCAATGTTTTAAATAAAAATGATGCAAAAGGCAACAATCCTTTGGATATTGCTTTTTTGCATACAGATTCAAGAGACTGCATGGAAATAGCCGAACAGCTTATTCTTGCAGGAGCTGTTTCCAATCATCCGGCATATTATTATTTTTCACCGGCGGTAAAAAATGCCAATTACGATTTAAAAAGGGCAGACGGGCTATCTTCCCTGCATTTTGCCTGCGCAAACGGATATAACGGGCTAATAACTTTTTTGCTGGAAAAAAAGGCCGATGTAAATTTAAAAAATTCCTCCGGCTCGACTCCGCTGCATGAAGCGGTACGATCGGGCAGGCTTGACACGGTAGCGATTATTATTAATGCCGGAGGCGAAATTAATGCGCAGGATGCAAAAGGGAATTCTGTGCTGCATATAGCCGTACCGCCCCAAAATCAACCCCAAATGATTAATCTTTTGCTGCGGAATTCGGCAAATCCAAATTTGCGCGATGAACACGGCGATTCCCCGCTGCATGTTTTGGTTACGCTTAACCGCGGGCCCGAAGCAATGCATGCCTTGCTGGAAGGCGGCGCCGATGCCTCGATACGCAATGTTTACGGCCAAACTCCCCTGTATCTTGCTGTGCAGAAAAGCCGCCTGCCGCTTATTCCTCTTCTTCTTGCTGCCGGCTCCGATATTTTTGCTGCAGACAATTCACGCATAACTCCCTTTGATCTTGCGCTTCAGCAAAATGGCGCAGTTTTTGATGCTCTCATTACCGACGGGACAGTACGGCAGACAGACAGTGCCGGAAATAATGTGCTGCATATTGCCCTGCAAAAGAAGTCAGATATTAATGTAATAGCAAAAATTCTAATTAGAGATATTAAAATAAATTCGCGAAACCATGCCGGAGACACGCCGCTGCATTTTGCAGCAAGAATGAATCAAAAAGAAGCAGGGGAATTTATCCTTGTAAAAGGCGGCGATATTTTTTCTTCAAATTCAGTTGACGAAAGCCCTTTGTATATTGCGCTTACCCACCGGCAGGGAATTTTGCAGTGGATGTTCAATGAAAAAACCATTGTTATGCATGACGGGCTTGGAAATTCAATGCTTCACTATGCCGCTTTATGGAAGCTGGACAGGCAGATTCCGTTTTTAATTCAAAAAGGAATTTCCCCCGACATTCAAAATGCTGCCGGAGAGACGCCTTTATTCTGGGCAGTGAAATATGACGGCATTTCAACATTAAATGTTCTGGTTAAAGAAAAAGCCAATCTCCACATAAGGGACAGTTTTGGCAATTCTGTGCTGCACTCTGCCGTTAAGTGGAATGCGGTCAATTCAACAAAAGCGCTTATGAATGCCGGAATTGACCCAAATGTGTACAACTTTAACGGCACAACTCCCCTGCATGATTCGGTACGGCTGGGTTTAACCGGTATAGCAGTCATTCTGCTCGATAAAGGCGCAAATATCGAAGTACGCGATTCGGGGGGAAACACCCCGTTCATGGAATCGGTTAAGGCAGGGCAAAGCGAAACGGTAAGACTGCTTGCAGGAAAAGGCGCCGATCCAAAAACCAGGAATGCCGTCGGCGATACTCCTCTGCACCATGCGGTAATTATTGAAAATATTGATATCATTAATTTTCTGTTAAGCAAGGGAGCTTCAATTCATGCAAGGAATACCCGCAACAAAACGCCTTTTTTGCTTGCGTTAAACGATTCTCCCGGAATGGCAACAGTGTTGTTGACAAAAGAACAGGTAAACAGCCCGGACGATTTTGGCTATTCCCCGCTGCATCTTGCATTACAGGAAAAAGTTTCCCTGTCCCTGCTGAAGGCAATTATCGACAGAGGCGCCCGCCTAAGCGCTGTTGATTCCAACGGGCGCATTCCGCTGCGCCTTGCCGCCGACATGAATAATTGGGAAGCAGTAAAAATTCTTGCCGATGCGGGTTCCGATCCTTTTTTAGCGGCATCGGACGAAAAAACATCCTGCGAAATTGCTATTGTGCTTGGCAGTGACGCAATCAAAGCTGTTTTTTCCGGCAGGGCCATTAACGCAAGAGACCAGTACGGCAATACCGCTCTGCATTATGCGGCAAGAATGGGCAAACCCCAGACCATAACCTTGCTGCTTGAGCTGGGAGCGGACAGAAGCGCGAAAAACATTTCCACCGAAAGCCCTGCGGACATTGCCAAACGCTGGAATAAAAATGACAATGCCGCCCTGCTAAATTGATCAACGGATAGTACTTTGGTAACTTGTGCCGAATATTCAAAATAACACGGATTATCACAGATTTCCACGGATTTACACGGAGGGAAAAAATAAAATATTTATTATTCTTCTCCGTGGTTTATACTCCGTGCCCTCCGTGGTTATTATTAAATCAGGGCGGCTAAATGATGTTAGAGACAAGCCACCGCGCAGCATTCGCTGCGAACCATCTACAAGGTAACTTTTATGAAATTAAAGAAAAGCCCACGGATTAGCACGGATTTCCACGGATTTCCACAGATTATTTTAAATTTTAATTCTTAAAATCCGTGTAAATCCTCTTAATCCGTGAAAATCCGTGGCTTTTGCATATATGGCTTAGCGAGAGGCCAAATGA
>WRNF01000300.1 GCA_009776715.1 Treponema sp.
CGCTACGGTTCAATTCCCCAGTTTTCAAGTTTTATGTTAACTTTCCTGCGAATATGTAACATTCTTTGCAGCGTATAGTTTTTTTGGAGCTAAGGGGAATTGCCTTCCGGTCGCAAACCTCCTGTTTGCTCCCTCCAGGCCGCCTTCACGCTCCCCGGCGCGTCCATGCGCCGGATTAATCGGTCAAGGCATACGCCTTGGCAGTTACACAGGAGCGCTACGGTTCAATTCCCCAGTTTTCAAGTTTTATGTTAACTTTCCTGCGAATATGTAACATTCTTTGCAGCGTATAGTTTTTTTGGAGCTAAGGGGAATTGAACCCCTGACCTCTTGAATGCCATTCAAGCGCTCTAGCCAACTGAGCTACAGCCCCAATGTTGAAAATGTATTGAATTTTTTGATTTATGTCAAGCTAGATTATACAAAAAAATCCCTGCCCTTGCCAGAGCGGATTTTTTCAATGTTTTCAACGGCTTTTTTCCGGATTGTTTCGGCGGCAATGTTTGGAATTTCGCTGTCAATAAGGGCGGCGGCTTTTTCCTTGAATGAGTCATCGCCGTAATCCATCGCATATTCGCACAAAGTCATTAGCGCATTGGGCAGGCACACATTCCCGATTTGGCCGGATTTTGCAAGGGACATAAACCGGTCGCCGGTTCTGCCGCCGCGGTAACATGCAGTGCAGAAGCTGGGAATATAGCCGTCGCCCATCAGCTCTGAAATGATAGATACGGCGCTTCGGTCATCGTTTAACAAAAATTGCGGCATGGCTGCGGCTGCATCTGAAGGATGCGCCGTATCTAAAAGATNCGCCGCATCTGAAAGATGCGCTGCATCTTTCCTGTCCCGTTTTGCATAACCGCCGACTTCGGTACTGGAACCGGCGCTTATCTGCGATATTCCCAGTTTTAGCAGTTTCTTCCGCATTTCGTGGTTTTCCCTGGTAGAAAGGATCATTCCGGTATAGGGAACGGCTATGCGAATAACGGCAACAATTTTTGCAAAAGTTTCATCGTCAACAATGTTAGGATAATCATTCATGTTCATTCCGGCAGCCGGGCAGAGGCGGGGAACGCTTATGGTGTGAAAGCCTACATTGAATTTTTCTTCCAGATGCTCGTTATGAATCATTAATCCCAAAACATCAAAATACGGGTCCGCAAGGCCGAAAAGAACGCCGCCGCCGACATCGTCAATTCCCGCTTCCTGTGCGCGGTCAAAAGCAGTCAGGTGCCATTCAAAATTTTTTTTCGGCCCGGCTTTATGAACGCTGCTGTAAGTTGGCTCATGGTAAGTTTCCTGAAAAAGAATATAGGTGCCAATTCCCGCGCTTTTTAATTTGCGGTAATTTTCTTCGTCAGTTGCAGCGATGTTTACATTAACCCTGCGAATCTCGCCGTTTTCAAATTTCATGCCGTAAATTGTTTTAATGCATTCCAGGATATAATCGATGGGGCATTCCCCCTCATGCTCTCCGGCTTCCAGTGCAAGCCGCTTATGTCCCATTTTTTCCAGTATTTTCACTTCTTCCCGCAGTGCATCCATTGTTAGCTTACTGCGGCTAAAGCCATGCCCATGGTTAAAATTGCAGTAGGAGCAGCGGTTAACGCAGTAATTGCTGACGTACAAAGGGGCAAACATCACAATGCGGTTGCCGTAAATGCGCTGTTTAATTTTTCCGGCTATGTCAAAAATCCGCCCAAGATGCTGCGGATTTGAATTTACCAGCAGGGCGGCAATTTCCCGGTGGCTTAGCCCCTCAAGCCTTTCAGCCTTATCCAGCGAAGAGCTGACAGAACCGTCATCCGCATATTTTGCCTCTTCCAGCAGTTTTTCAATATATTCCCTGTCAATAAAATTTACACTCATCTGTTTCTAATTCTCCATTTCTTGTTTATAACTTCAATAAAGGGAACAGGGATCGGGGATCGGGGATCAGGGTTTTGGTTTGTAAGCGTATCGTGATGTTTTCATGATTATCTAACGAACAACAATCCCTGCTCCCTAACCCCCGCCCTCCCCATTCCCCGATCCCTATATTCCCCGATCCCCATATTCCCTGATCCCTGTTCCCTGATCCCCGATCCCCGATCATTGCTCATTTGCTTACAACCCGCTCCAGTATTCCCTGCATTTTGGCAATGGCTATGCCGTAATTGGTAAAGGCGGTTCCCTGATCTTCGGCGCAACTGATGCGGTATTGCATTTCACGGTCACTGAGCATGCAGGCGCCGCAGTGTATTGCCATGCAGTATGCGGAAAGGTCCTCCGGAAAATCGCCGCCAGAGCAAAAACTAAAATTTATTTCTTTACCGGAATATTTTTTTACCATTGCGGGAATTTTTACCGTGCCGATGTCATCGCACTGGCGGTGGTGGGTACAGCCTTCGCAGATTAACACGGTATCGCCGTCCTGCAATTTATCCAGGGCCGCCGCTCCTTTTACCGCAGTTTCCAGCCAGCCTTTGCGCCTTGCAAACAGGATCGAGAACGATGTAAGCGGAATCTCGGACGGCACAAGGGCGGAAACTTTCGCAAAAACCTGGCTGTCGGTAATTGCCAGCGCCGGCTTTTTTCCCAGGGAAGCCAGGGTTTCCTCCAGCTCATCATCCTTTGCCGCAACTGCAACGGCGCCCATGTCCAGTATGCAGCGGATTGTTTGCTGCTGCGGAAGGATCAGGCGTTCCTTTGGCGCTGCCGCATCAATGGGAATAACCAGCAAAACAAAGTCCCTCTTGTCAACCAGGCCCTCAAGCAGTTGTTTCGGTTCACTGTTTTGGGCAAGCGCGGCGATAGTTTCTTTAAGCAGATTAATATTGTAGCCGGTTTTTGCGCTTACGGGGATTTGTGAGCAGTGAGCAGTGAGCAGTGAACAGTGAACAGTGGAAGATGTAGCTTCGGGGGTCGGGGAATGAGCAGGGAGCAGGGAACAATGAGCAGTGGAAGATGGAGGTTCGGGGGTGTCGTTTAACAGATTGGCAACTTCGGCTGGGAGGAGCTGTGTATGTGCTTTCTGCAAGAGGTCCGCTTTGTTATGCGCAATTACATAGGGAATTTTTTTTGATTTAAAAATTTCGATTAATTCCTCTTCGAATGCGTTAAGCGGGGAACCCATTTCCGTTATCAGAACGGCAACATCGGTTTTATTCAATACACGGCGGCTGCGGCTTATGCGCAATTCGCCCAAAGCGCCTTCATCGTCTATGCCGGGAGTGTCAATAATAACCACCGGACCCAGAGGCAGCAGTTCCATTGACTTGTACACCGGATCGGCAGTAGTGCCTTTAACATCGGACACAAGCGACAGATCCTGTCCGGTAACCGCATTGGCAAGGCTTGATTTCCCGGTATTGCGGCAGCCAAAAAAACCTATGTGAATGCGGTTTGCTCTGGGGGTTTCGTTCATGGCCTACCTGTTCATTGCCTCTTCCCTGTCTGCCAGGGTTATGTCCAATGTAACGGTATTCCCTCCGCGGTACACTTCCGCTTTTACCTTGTCGCCCGGTTTGCTGTGTTCCAAAGCCGAATACAGATCGGATAAATTGTGAATTCTCATGCCGTCAACAGAAGTGATAATGTCCCCGCCCAGGTAAATGACAGAACGCCCGGACTGCACCGGCTCGCTGCCCTGCCGCAGTCCGGCCTTTTCCGCAAGGCCTCCTCTGGTTTGTGC
>WRNF01000301.1 GCA_009776715.1 Treponema sp.
GCCTTCCGCAATGAAATTGTTACTAAAAATTTTATTTTCCGCACCTGTGAATTTGAACAGATGGAAATGCAGTTCTTTGTAAAACCCGGAACCGATGAACAATGGTTTGACGAATGGCGCAGGCGGCGCTGGGCCTATTACGAAAAGATGGGAGTGAAGACGGACAATTTGCGCTGGCACCGGCATGGGCCTGACGAGTTGGCCCATTATGCAAAAGACGCTTATGACATAGAATACTTATTTCCCATGGGCTGGCGCGAACTGGAAGGAGTCCACAACCGTTCCGATTACGACCTTGGCCGCCATGCCCAGTATTCGGGCAAGGATATGCAGTACATCGATCAGGACAATAACAACGACCGCTATACCCCGTTCATTATTGAAACATCAGCCGGATTGACGCGGACCCTACTGATGATCCTCTGCGATGCCTACGATGAAGAGACAGTCGCCTCCGGGGCAAATTCGGGCAGCAGCAGCGAAACGCAAAGCGAAGCCGGAGAACTGCGGACCGTGCTGCGCTTTCATCCCAGATTGGCGCCAATAACGGTTGCGGTGCTGCCCTTGATGAAAAAAGACGGCCTTGCGGAAATGGCGCAGGATATACGCAGGGAACTAAAGGAAGATTTTGCCGTAGATTTCGATCAGGCAGGGGCGATAGGCCGCCGATACCGCCGCCAGGACGAAGCGGGAACGCCCTTTTGCGTTACCATTGACTACCAGTCCAAAGAGGATAAAACGGTTACCCTGCGCTTTCGCGATTCCATGGAACAGGAAAGAGTCCCTATTGCAAAATTGGCTACAAAACTGCAACAGGAAATAAAAGCATATAGGAGAAAATTATGAACCGGAAATATATTAAAAAGATTTTAAAATTATTTTCTTTTTTAACATTAAATTTACTGTTTTTTTCTTGTGCCAGCAATTCTGCATTTAAACCGGTTGAAAGCCAGGTTGCCAATAACCAGTTTAATGACGGCGCAGATTTTCTTGAAAAAAATAAAAACAGGCTTTACTCAAATAAAGATGCAGTGCTTTATTATCTGGATAAAGGAATGCTGAACCACTATGCTAATCAATACGCCAATTCCACTAAAATGCTAGAAGATGCAGACCGTTTAATAGCGGAAGCATTTACCAAAAGCATCAGCCTGGAAGCATCAAGTTATCTGATTAATGATCTGGTACTGGAATACGGGGGAGAGGATTATGAGGATATCTATATAAATGTGTTTAATGCCCTTAACTATTATTACATGGGTGAATTAGAGAATTCTCTTGTAGAAATACGCCGGATGAATAATAAGCTGCAATATCTTTCCAATAAATATGACGCTGTTTTAACTAACCTGCAACAAAAAGCATTGGAGGATAATAAAGTTGAACTTCCTTCCAATCCAAATACTCCATCAAAATTCAACAATTCTGCCCTGGCCCGTTATTTGGGAATTTTGTTTTACCGGGGAGTTGGCTTGTATGATGATGCGCGCATTGACAGGGATTATTTACTGGCTGCTTTTGCAAATGCCCCTAATGTGTATTCTTATCCGATTCCAAATTCCCTCGTTGAAGAGCTAAGTGTCCCAGAAGGGATGGCCAGATTGAATATTGTTGCTTTTGGCGGGCTTTCTCCGCTTAAAAAAGAAAATGTTTTGCGAATCCCGCTGCCGGGGGTACGCTGGATAAAAATTGCCCTTCCGGAAATGGTAAGCAGAAAATCAGATTTAAGCAGGGTAGAAATAGTCTTTGAAGACGGAACCAGCCATACACTTGAATTGCTGGAAGATATTGACGCAGTTGCAAAAGACACATTTTCATCAAGGAAACAGTTTATTTACATTAAAACAATAATCCGCGCATCGGTAAAAGGCGCCAGTTCTTCTGCATTGAAAATTGCTGCAAATGAAGCTGAAGGAAATGCTGCCCTGGCTCTTGGTATAGCAAGCATCTTTACCCAGGCATTTGCAGAGATAAGCGAACGGGCAGATTTAAGAATATCTCGGTTTTTCCCGGGCAAGGCTTACATCGGGGGAATCAATTTGAAGCCGGGCAGGTATTCTTTTAAGGTAAGCTATTACAATGCAAACAACAGGGAGATTGCTTCCTTTGTGCATAACGATGTTGAAGTAAAAGAAAATGCCCTGAATTTGATTGAAACTTTCAGTTTAAAGTAGTTTTTTTGCATTAAATGAGCCTGTATCGCCCGGTAAAAATGGGCAGCCTTGCACTTGACGGCAATCTTTTTCTCGCTCCGGTTGCCGGTTACACCAGCCGCAGTTTCCGGCAGTTGTGCGTGGAACAAGGCGCAAATTTCACCTTTACCGAACTGGTTTCTGCCGATGCATTGTGCTGCAATCCAGGCCATTTCGGGCTTGGCGGTGCGGAAAATGCCAAAAAAAATGCTTCTTCCCGCATGGCAGAAACCCTGATACAGCGCGCTCCGAACGAATGCCATTATGCAATTCAGCTTTTTAGCGCCAAACCGGAATCAATGTACCGGTCTGCACTGCTTTTGGCGCCTCTTAACCCCTCTGCAATAGACATTAATGCAGGCTGCCCTGTGCCTAAAGTGGTAAAAAACGGCGCAGGCTCCGCATTGATGAAATATCCTGCAAAATTAGGCCGGATGGTGGAAGCGGCTGTCCGGGCTTCCCGCGAAGCGCTGGGAAATATTCCGGTAAGCATTAAAATCCGTTCAGGCTGGGATTCAAGCTCGATCAACTACAATGAATGCGCCCGCATTGCCGTAGAGGCAGGGGCTGCAATGCTAAGCCTGCATCCCAGGACGCGCAGCCAGAACTATGGCGGCAGCAGCGTCTGGCAGCACATAACCGATCTTGTTTCAAGGCTTCCGGTGCCGGTTACCGGTTCGGGGGATTTGTACACGCCGGAAGACGCAGGGCGCATGCTTGCGGAAACAGGCTGCGCTGCGGTAATGTTTGCGCGGGGAGCCATGGGCAACCCGTTTATTTTTTCTTCCGCTCGTTCTTTTCTGGAAGCAGGCAAGCAGGAACATTTTTCATTTTCTGTTAGAATGGCAGCCGCTTTACGCCACCTTGAATTGTTAGCGGCGGACATAGGCGAACGCTCCGCCTGCCTGGAAATGCGAAAGCAATTTTGTTCCTACACTAAAGGGATGCACTGCGGTGCGGCGGTAAGGGAACGGGCGATGCATGCGCAAACCGTTGACGAATACCGCATAATCATTAAGAATTGTCCAATAGCAGATTGACAGCTTCTTCTTCTGAAAAGCAAAAAAGTAAATTTGAACGTTGAGATAATTCCATTGCATTTGTTGCCATTATTTTTTTTATTCCGTCTATTCCGATAATGGCGCCTTTTATTACATACGGTTTGTTAAAATTTAAATAATCAACAAATATTGCAATAATTTTTGAATCAAATGTGGTATTATTGATATTGGTGATTGTGTATACAGATTTTTTTGGGTATTTTTTAATTATCATTTCAACCTGTTCAATTATCCCGCAGAAACCGTTGATTAAATGTATTCCAGAAAAATCAATAGAGATAAAATTTTTATCGCTATGCGTAAATTCTCTAATGCGTTCCATGTAACCCCCCTGACATTATAATTTACCTTGCCTTTTTTCTTTTGGTATCCAGTTTTCCAGAACAGTGTTAAGTTGCACCGTCTCAATTGGTTTTG
>WRNF01000302.1 GCA_009776715.1 Treponema sp.
TTTAATGCAATAGAGAAGAAGTGATCAGAGATTATCTGACCTAATTCTTCCATTCACCAGCCAGTCAATTAAATAGAGCTGGATTATCCCGTTGTGGTTTGCCCTGGATGGAATATCATCCAGTGTTAACAAATATTTTGGGTGATTATCTTTGATTCCGGTCAGGCTTGACAATTCCCGTGCCAGAGTATTTGGATCTAATACCGTTGCTGCTACCTGAAAATAACTAATCCCGTCAGAATCTTTGCCGGGCCCTTTCGCCCCGACAGCAACAAAATCAACTTCTTTATTGGCCACCTTGCCTATAAAGACAAAACGGAACCGGCGGCGCAGTTCCAAATATACAATATTTTCGAGCTGATGTCCCAGATCCGGCGATGATGTTTCCAGAAGCATATTTCTAATTCCCGTATCAACTATATAGTACTTACCCAATGTTTTTAAATGCTGCTTTCCCTTTATGTCATAGCGTCCGGCATGGTAGAAAATAAAACTGTCCGTTAGATTTCGTAAATATGCATCAATGGTGTTAACTGAAACTTTTCTTCCGGTTGAATTAATGGTATCGCTAATTTTTTTTACAGAAATNGGACTCCCCACAGAATGACTCAAGAATTTAATTATGCTCTCCAAAAGGGCAACATCAGTAGTGTCTGTGCGTTTTGCAACATCTTTTAATAAAATTGTATTGTAGATTCCGTCAATATATGTTTTTATCATTCCCGGATTGTTACCCAGAGCCGCAGTATAGGGAAAAGAACCAAAACGCAAATACTCATTAAGAGCCAGTCTAAGGTTAGGGGATTTTTCCTGCATATTGGCGCCGGAAAAAACCAAATACTCATCAAAAGACAAGGGCAGCATATTTATTTCCACATATCTGCCGGATAACAGGGTGGCAAGTTCACCGGACAGCATATATGCATTCGAACCGGTAATATATACATCAACATTTTTTTTTATAAATAGCCCGTCTATTGCTTTCTCGAAGCCAGCGCACTGTTGCACTTCGTCAACAAAGATATAGGTATATTTATTTTTACAAAGTCTTTTATTAATGCTGGAATAGAGAGCTTGATGATTTAACAATGTTTCAAATTCAGGATCTTCCAGGTTTATTGAAATTATTTGGTCTTCACCAACACCGCTGTCTTTAAGCCAATCTATATACTGCACTAAAAGAGTTGATTTTCCACATCTTCTGACGCCTGTTACAACCTTAATTACCTGCTTTTCCCGCCAGGCTGCCAAATACGCCAAATATTCATTTCGCTTTACCATGTTTTTATGGTAGAGTATTTTTTACCTTTTGTCAAGTTTTTTCTCTCCAGGGAAAAAACTTTAAAAAATTAAAAGTTTTTTCCTCCTACTCCCCCAACTGTGCATTAAAACCGCCGGCAGTCCAGCAATTCAGCCCCGGNTTTTT
Source organism: Treponema sp. (assembly GCA_009776715.1). The sequence continues at coordinate 1,427 of WRNF01000302.1, forward strand.
TTAAACTGAATTTAACGCNGTTAATTCTTCTTGTATCTTTTGCNTTANTTNCTCTGCTGTTTTGTCCAAATTTATTTTACGGTTTTCTTTTTCGCTGCGGTGTTTAATTTCAACCTGGGGAATTGCCTGAGTAAGGCCCTTCTCGCCAATCACAACCCTCCAGGGGATGCCAATAAGATCGGCATCGTTGAATTTAACTCCGGGGCGTTCGTTCCGGTCGTCTACCAGAACTTCAATGCCTGCATTTTCAAGCTCTGCGGCAAGACGGTCTGCTGCGGTTTTTATTTCTCCGCTGTAATTAATGGGAACAATAATTACATGCCAGGGAGCGATTGATGCCGGCCACATAATGCCTGCTTCGTCATGATGTTCCTCGATAACAGAGGCTAGGGTGCGGTCAAGGCCAATGCCGTAACAGCCCATGCTGGGAATGTTGGACTTGCCGTTTTCATCAAGGTAACTTACTTTCATGCTGCGTGTATATTTGTATCCAAGTTTAAAAATGTGCCCAAGTTCATTGCCTTTTTTTTCATACAATGGACCGCCGCAGACCGGACAGCGGTCGCCGGATTTTACAATGCGGATGTCGCCTGTAATCCATGCATTAAAGTCACGGCCATAAGCTACGTGTTTAAGGTGCAAGTCTTTTTCAAGAGCGCCGGTAACAGCATCGCTCATGCCGGTAACCGAGAAGTCGGCTATAATCGGCATAGAATCAAGCCCCACCGGACCGGCAAAGCCAACCGGCGCATTGGTTAGGCGGATTACATCGCTGTTTTCTGCCAGGTTTACCTCGCCGGCTTTGAGCAGCGCCGCAAGTTTAGCTTCATTTACCTCAAGGTCGCCGCGAATGGCAACGGCAAAAAAGGCTTCACCGGTAATGCCGTTTTTTCGCACAAGATTTTGACAACTGGGCAATGCAGATAAATCAAGCTCAACATTTACTGCCCGGTAAATCAATGTTTTGATAAACTGTTTTGGCGTCATGGCGCTGCCGTCTTCGTTTGTAACAAAAGCGCATAAATCATCAATGGTTTTTACATCGGGGGTATCAATTTTTTCACAAGGCGGAGTGTCTTCAGCAGCGGCTATTGCAAGAGCGGGCGAAGGCCGGGGGTTAAAGTCCAGGGCGCATCCTGCCTTTTCCACATTAGCGGCATAGTCGCAATTTTTGCAGAGAATAAGAGTGTTATCGCCAATTTCGCTTTCCACCATAAATTCTTCAGATCCGGCCCCGCCCATTGTCCCGGAATCGGCTTTAACCGGAATTACCGAAAGCCCGCAGCGTTTAAAAATCCGGCGGTAGGCGCGGCCCATCGCCTGATATGTTTCATTCAGGCTTTCGTCATTACAGTGAAGAGAATAAGCGTCTTTCATAACAAATTCGCGCCCGCGCATAACGCCGTAACGGGGACGTATTTCGTCCCGAAACTTTGTGTTTATCTGGTAGAGGGTAAGCGGCAGTTGACGGTAACTGGAAAGATCGTCCCGCACCATTGCAACAAAGGCTTCTTCGGCAGTGGGAGAAATGACAAAATCATTGCCAAGACGGTTTTTTACCCTTAACATACTTTCGCCCATTGCATCCCAACGTCCGGATTCCTTCCAAATTTCAGACGGAAGCACCACCGTGGGTTTTATTTCCAAAGCCCCGGCAGAATCCATTTCCTCGCGGACAATGCGTTCCACTTTGCGAAAGGAACGAAGCCCCATTGGCAGATAGGCAAACANGCCATTGGCAAGTTTCCGTATCATNCCGGTCCGNAACATCAGCCTGTGGCTGGCGATAATTGCATCAGCGGGAACTTCCCGCAGGGTTGGAATAAAAGCACTGCTATAATTCATGGCTTTTATTTTAACATACTAAAAGATTACATGGCAAGAGCAGGAATAATAGATTCTGGGTATTTGCTTTCTTGCGGTTTTCACTGTGGATTATGGCGGAATGCGCTGCTATTGCTTATAACAATGACAATGCACCAGGTGATCATTTATATATCCCACAGCCTGCAAGTGCGAATAACAAATAGTTGAACCAAAGAATTTAAATCCGCGTTTTTTCATATCTTTGCTTATTTCATCAGAAAGGGGACTTGTAACCGGAATTTGTTTCAAGGTTTTCCACTTATTTATTATGGGTTTTCCGTCAGGAAGAAAAGATTTTAAATAATTGCAAAAACTGCCAAACTCTTTTTGAATTTCAAGAAAAAGGCGTGCATTGGAAATCGCAGCTTCTATTTT
>WRNF01000303.1 GCA_009776715.1 Treponema sp.
CCTTCGCATACCGTTATTAAATGCCAGCAGGCGTTTTTTCCATTCTTCCCGGCAATTTTTTCTCGGTTCTGGCAAGCATAAACAAGCAGCATTATGCCGCGCTTTTGGTCCTGTATTACCGGCTTTTTCAGGAAAATTCCAGCGGGCTTGAACGGGAACTGGTAGTAAGGGAATTTACGAATTATCTGGCCCTGCATCATGATACTTTAGCAGATGAAGATGAAGAAGCAGAGGCGGCAGCCGAGATTGCCGCAACAGGCGGGATTGATGCGGTTAAGGCAAGCGAAGAAAAGCCTGCCGGCGATGAGCGGACGCTTGCGGGTAAATTTTTACGGCGTTTTATAAAAACCGGCTGGCTTGGCGAAGAAATACTGGCGGATTTTTCCAGGGTAATAAATATAACCGCCTGGGGAAGGCCTTTTATGAAAGCCCTTGCCGACATTGAGGGCGGCCAAAAAACCGAATACGAAAGCCATGTTGTTACCGTTTACTCCATGCTCTGCGGCGAAACAATAAAAAAAGACGGCCATCATGCTGTCCTTAAAGCCTATGAGGAAACCCGCTCGCTCATTGATTCTCTTAAGGTGCTGTCCCAAAGCATCAAGGGCTTCTACGACAAACTGAATGCCGAGGCAATCCGTTCCAATGCTTCATCGGTGCTGCATGAACATTACAATCTGTACATGGATGAGGTGCTGGACAAAGCGTACAAACGGCTTAAAACTTCCGACAATGTTTCACGGTACCGCATCGGCATTTTCAAACAGGCGGCGAAATTGTTAGGTGATGCCCAATGGCTGAACGAAAGCGCAGAAAAGTATATGCGTATACTCCAGACCAGCCGCGATGCGTGCCGGGAAAAACTTGAATTCATGTTAAAAGAAATTAGCGACGGCCTTCGCGCGGTGGATCCGCTGGAGGACGAAATTGACCGGCGGAATGCGGCCTATTCCCGTTCCAGCACCGAGATCATCAAAGCATACATTGAACCGGACAGCACTGTCGCCGGGAAAATCGGCCTTTTAATAAAAGCTGTCCGCGAAGATGCGTGTCCGGACGGCAGGGAAGCGCAACTGCTCATTCCCCACCACCTGCACCGCATAAGGTTTCTTTCCCCTGCCACGCTGGCCTTTGCCCAAAAGCGCGCCGAGGGGAATTTTGTTTCCGGTTCATCAAGGGCAGATATTGAAGCCCTCTTTCAAACTGAAAAAGAATTTCTTGAACGCATGCAAAAACGGCTTTCCATAAAACGCATTGACGCATGGCTTGATGCGCAGGGCGGCATTGACCGCATGCTTGTCCCCGCGGAACTTATCACTGATGAAGAATCCTATATCCGCTTTATCTATGCCCTGCTCTACGGCGATTCCCGGAATAATTTTGCTTATACTATTGAAGAAGATGATGAAAAAAATGCCAAAACAGTTAGGGCTGCGGATTATTTGGTTCCCGATATTCGTTTTCACAGGAAGCGCAATGAACCAGGACCTTGAAGCGCTCAGCCTGATACAGGAACTGTCCAGCAGCGAGTTTGAAAAATTCAGGGCGGCAGTGCAAATGCTTACCCACAAAACATTCATTCTGCGCGGCATTGACAGGGAACGGGAACTGTATGATTTTACTGTCAGGAACATAAAGCTTTTTGAGGCCTGGTTTTCATGCATGAATGCAGATGTGGTGCGGGATGAAAGCCTGGGGGTAATTGCTTTTAGGGGTTCGGGAAACACACGGCTGTATTTTTCCAAAGATGAAATTTGCGCGGTGCTTGTCCTGCGCCTGTTATACGAAGACAAAAAACTTGAAGTGTCCTTAACAAAATTTCCGGTGGTGAGCGTCAGGGATTTTCAGGACAAGTTCAATGCCATGACAGGCGAAGACATCAAAAAAACCGCTCTTATTAAAGTGTTAACCCGGCTTTCCTCCTGCAAACTGGTATCCGTGGAATCAAATGACTATGCCGACCCCGAAGCGGTCATTCAGTTGTACCCAAGCATCCCCCTAAGCATTGACCGCAATGCCCTGGATATTGCCGTCTCTGCGCTGGAAAATAAGGACGGCAGCGCCTTTGAAAATAAGGACGGCGGCGCAGAAAACCCTTCTGATCGGGATGAAACGGAGGACAGTGAATGATAACGCTGGAACGGCTGCGCCTTGTGAACTGGCATAATTTTGATGATGCTGTGATAGAGATTGGCAACCGCTGCCTCCTTGCGGGGGATAACGGATCCGGCAAATCAACGGTGATTGACGCAATTCAGTATGCAATGGCGGCAAACCTTAGAATGGCGCGGTTTAATTCCGCTGCCGAAGAACGCCGGAGCGGAGGGCGCAGCCTTATGGGGTATGTCCGCTGCAAACTTGGCAGCGAATCCACCGAGTACCGCCGCGGCGACACTGTTTCCCATGTAATGCTTGAATGGCAAACTGGAGGCGGCGCAGGTTTTGCCTGCGGGGTGTGCATTGAAGCGTACAGGGACAATCATTACAACGAGCATTTTTGGATTGGAAATATTGAAAAAGAAGCTTCCAACCCTGCCTTTTCCATAAAAACAATAGATGTCTGCAATGAAAAAAAGGAACCGCTTGTGTTCCGTCAATTTAAAAATATCCTTGCAGAAAATAAAATCAGCGATTGCCCTACAAAAAAAGAATATATACGGGAATTAACCGGCAGGCTTGGCGTTTTCAAAAGGATGGCCGAAGTAAACCCTTATCTGGATTCCCTTACCCGTTCCATCGGGTTTAAGCCGCTGGACTCCATCGATCAGTTTGTCTGCGATTTTATCCTTGATGAAAATCCCGTGTCGATTCAGGACATGAAACAGAANCTTGAAAACTACAAGGAAGCGGAACGCCAGGCGAAAATGGCTGTAGCCAAAATTGGGACCTTAAAAAAGATATGCGCCAAAGCTGCCGATTGGCAGAACTTTAGCGCTCTTATNCAAAAGCAGGAATACCTTAAACTNAGGATAGAACTGGAAATTGAAAAACAAAAGAAAGATGATTCTTCCCGCCGGCTTGTTGAAACGCAAAATAATCTGGATTCTGCAAACAGGGCAATTGTATCGCTTAACAGGAAACGGATGGATGCGGAACAAGAACTGCGGGCTTTGGAAAAAAGCCTTGCGGCTAACGATGCCCACCGCCTCTATGAAGAAATCAGGGGCCGCATTGAACGGCTGCAACAGGAACTTGCCAGGGAAGAAGCTCAGGCGGAAAAATACCATAACCTGACATCCCAGTGCAAGCTGCTTTTAAACCGCTCCCTGACAGAAGATTTTGACGGGGAAACGGCATCCCTTGCCGATGAGGCAAAAAAACACAGGGACGAAAGATATGACAGCGAACGGAAAAAGAACGAAGCCGCTGAGCAGTTACGCGACATCCGCATGGAACTGGCGGACCTTGAGCGCGGCATACTGCGTTATCCTGACGCCCCGAGGGAACTTAAATCTGCCCTTGAAAAAGCAGGCATAAACGCTTTCTTCCTTGCCGAAACTGCGGAAATTACCGATGCGGCATGGGCGGACGCGGTTGAAGGCTGGCTTAACACGCGGCGTTTTGCGCTATTGGTCGATCCCGCCCATTTTCAAAAAGCGCTGGAAACATACGACCGCCTTCCCCGTTCCGTAGCCGGGGCCTTTATCCCCAACATCGAAAAAATGCG
>WRNF01000304.1 GCA_009776715.1 Treponema sp.
TCGTACTGCGTCCCTGAGCCGCCGCCGAACAACACATTGGCGGTGGCCGGGAACTGCGCAATTATGACGCTGTAATCGGAAGCGCAGTACATCGTTGCCCCGCTACGGTGAAGGAATTGGGCGGCACTCCTTGCAGGGTGTAGCCCGGTTTCGGCGTCAGGGTAATGACGGCTGCGTACTGTTTGTTGTCCTGGAAAAGCGAATGCTGCGGGGACCAGTACATGGTTCCGGTGTACTGGCAGGTCTCGGTAATTGTTGATGAAGGCACAGCCCCTGCAACCGGGGGCGTTATTCCCTGTATGGCGGGTATTGTTATGGGATTGCCGTTTATGGTAGAGCTGTTCCACTTAACGGGGCGGTTATTTGGGTTCCATTTCGTGTTCCACCCGGGCGGCTTGTTTGACGCTTGAGCGTATATAGTTAAAGACGAACAACCGGCAAAGGCATTTTCATCAACGCCTCTTGCGCTTAACGGTATCCAAACGCGTTGCATAGAAGGGTTGTTGGCAAAAGCGTAAGTGCCGATATTGCTTACGCCGTCCGGTATTTCTACATTATTTGAAACATTTGTGTAGAAAAACGCATAGTCCCCTATGCCTACGGTGCCGGAGTTTAATGTTACCGCACCGGCAGGGCTTCCTTTATACCCCACTGTCCAGTTGTCTACGTACACCACATTGTTATTGGGTGTGTTATTCCATATCCCAGTATTTAAAAAAGCATTTTTCCCGATACTTGACACCGAATAGGGAATTGTTACAGATGTTATATTGGTTTGATTTTCAAATGCGGAATGGCCGATTGCGGTAATTGGTACGCTGTTTATTTGGGATGGAAGTATAATTGCGGCGGGTATTGCCATGGCGTATTTAAATCCGGTAACCGTGTTTCTGGAAACATTGAATATTGTGTCAACTTTTCTGTGCCCACATTCGCATTGAAGTTCAATGTTTTGACCGTTAATAATATTTCCTGTCACAATATTGTGATTATGTGTGTGATTAAATTTTAACCCAACATACTGATGGCACCAGGAAGAATTTACCCAAACATATAGAAAGTGCATTGGATAAGACTCTGTCGACCAGCCAAAATGGGTAATATACCCAAAATAAATTTCTCCTTCATTTGCATGCCCAATAGGATAAGTATAATATTGATATCCGTAACCGACAACTGAATGCCCACCAAGCGCTCCTAAATTCACACCTATTCTCAGAGGACGACCTTGATTAATTTCATTTATTATATCTTGATCAAAAGTTACCCCCGGTATTCTGTTAGCAGCCAGAAATGTAAAATCAATAGTTCCCTGTATCTGCTGGTTTCTTTCATTGATCATATTATTTATTCCATCTTCAAATGAGACACCAGCATATATCGAATTGCTTATTACATAAGCATAAAAACTGTCAGGGTCATCGCTTCCGTCTTCCAATTCCCCTCTGCTGCCTAATGTTTCACGCGTCATAAACATAGGATCGTCACAAAAATTCGGGTTTTTATTTCGTTCTTCCGTAGTGGTATTGCTTCCGTTTAAATGCTTATTAGCAATAATACGCCTGTCAATATAATAATTATTGTAACTGAACAATAATTGTATTGATACTGCAACACATTTCCCGGTTTGATTATGCCCATGCCTTGGGCTTGTTAAAAAATAACCGGCGTTTGTTATGTAAGTAGTTCCTGATGTACCCGGAAGTCCGGCCTCAATAATATCATTAGGATCAAACGGCGGCGGAATCATGCGTGGTAACATAGCCGTGGGTAAATAATTATCAGTAGCAGAAAGGCCGCTTAAAGCTGCTACATCCGGCGGCTCGTCATAAACAGGCATGGATTCGTTGTTTATGCCGATTCTTTCCGTTGTTTTATTTAAAAAAATCTCACGGACTTCTTGTGAATAACTACTTGCTTCCATGCCGGAAACAAGGGCGGTTTCGTTTGTAACAACATTGGTAAACACATCACCGTCTTTATTCAAATAATTTTTCGGGCCGCCGTAATACCTTCTTTCTCTTGTAACAGGATACGGTAAACTGCCCCAGGGCGCATACTCAAGCATTTCCAGTGTTTCCCTTAGGAAAACTGCATAACCGTAATCCTCAAAATCAACATAAATAAAATCGGGCGAATCGTCTAAATTATACAAGTATTCCCTTGATTTTATTTTTAGATTCCCGAATATTTCCCGTGATGCTTTATCAACATCGTAAAAACCGGCATCATTTTCACTCGCAGTTACCATTACTTTTGGTAAAACATGGGACATTTCTACATCGGGTTGGCAAGCAAGCAAGCAAACCGCTATGCCTAATCCGGTAAATTTTAAATTTTTCATAAATTTCTCCTTGTTGTCTATTGATTGGTAATATCTTTACAAATGACTAGAATAGAAAGGATTCTTCATAAAGTTAAGCCCTTGTTCCGACCGCAAAAATTCCAGCCTGTTTTTAATTTCATTTTCGGAATAAATATGCCCGTCTAGTAAATCCGTAAAAGCACCGTCTATTATTGCAGCAAAACCGTTACTCGGTGAACCAGGAAACATATAATATCTCTTCCCTTTTTCAATTCCGTTTTCTTCAAACGGGTTATTGCTGTTGGGTATACGATTTAGTGCAAAAATGTAATATTCGTTGCCAATAATTAGACCCGGAACATATCCGATGGCAAAAGGTTTATATGTTACCAGAAAATGCTCCGGTATCCCGTCAAAAGACAATAATATTTCCACATCAAAACTTTCTAACGTTACAGTTACAGCAGTCCATTTGTTATCTATATATTGAAGATCTTGAAAAGATGCATAATAAGTAGGCGTGCCGTCATCATTAAAATAACGGCGGTGTAATTTTTCTCTTATTATTTCCAAATGTTCTTCTTCGGTTTTATCTCTTTGCCCGATTTGCCCTATTGCATCCTTAGCCGCTGTAAGCACAGAGTTTACTCCTTGTTTATCGCTGGCCGTGTCAATGTTTTTTTTGCCCTTGTTTGCAATCGCTTCTATTGCCGCCCAGTTTTCACCGCTGTAATCGTTTGGCTCCAGGGTTTCTACATAAGCCGCCAGTTTTGCTTTTGCATCTTCCTTGTATTCCGCTAGGCTGTCTGGTATTTCCAAATGCTCTTCTTCGGTTTTTTCTCTTTGCCCGGTTTGCCCTATTTCATCCTTCGCAGCCGCAAGCATTGAATCTACACCTTGTTTATCGCTGGCCGTGTCAATGTTTTCTTTACCCCTGTTTGCAATCGCTTCTATTGCCGCCCAATTTTCACCGCTGTAATCGTTTGGCTCCAGGGTTTCTACATAAGCCGCCAGTTTTGCTTTTGCATCTTCCTTATACTCCGCTAGACCGAATGGTATTTTTACATCATCACCCGTATCATCACTTGTGCAAGCCGTTGTGAACAATCCTATCGAGAACAGGATACCCATTCCTAAGACAAATGCTTTTTTCATAAAACCCTCCTAAAATCTGCTTATACTCTACAATATACCGCATTATTGAAATAAATTCAACTTTTTCGTAAGAAACTTTCAATGCTTCTGGTTTTATCCCTAAAACCCAGCCGCACAAACCAAGGTTTCCACGCCCGGATAAATACCTGGGGCAACAGACGCTATCTCAAATACAGTCTCCCCTTGCTCAGTGAAAA
>WRNF01000305.1 GCA_009776715.1 Treponema sp.
AAATAACAAAGAGCAAATAGCAAATATCCTTGTTTGTTATCTAATCTTGATACTTCAATATTTGCTCATTGCTCATTGTTCCCCATTCCCTATTCCCCGATCCCCGATCCCTAATCTCAAGTTACTAAAGAGATGGTTCACTGCAGGCGCATTGCTCAGGATAAAACCTTCGCGCATTTTCTCGTCTATGAACCTTTTTAAAAATTCTCTTTAATTGCCTTGACATTTTCAGATTTATCTATTATTTTTCACATTGTATGCATCGGTTATTGGCATACAGGGGAGATTACAATGAGGAAATTACATACTTCTTTAATAATATGTTTAACCATACTAATTTCAGGATGCGTTAATGTTGGATCCGGCAGAGCCGATAACAGTCACGGAGATTTCGCCGATGATTCCCGGAGGGCCGATTTAGGCAGTTTTAATGAAACGCGGCTGAACCTGCTTGAATTTGCTGAATCCTATATTGGCACACCGTATAATTCCCCTCCCAATGTTCCATCCAGTTTTGATTGTTCCGGTTTTGTCAGTTTTGTTTACTCTAAATTCGGATATTTCCTTCCCCATTCAACCGCCGGATATGCCGGTGTCGATGAACGGATCGAATGGGAAGATGCGGAGCCGGGAGACATTCTTGTTTTTGGGCGGGCAAGGGGCAGCAGCCAACTTGATCATGTTGCAATACTCTATAAAAAAAGCGGGAACGGACAGCTTGCCGGGTCAGAGATAATTCACGCGGCTTCAATCAACACTGGTACATCCATGCTGAAGGGAAATCCCAATACTAAAACAGGCGTCGTCATTACCGAACTTGGGCTGCGGGGCGACGGCATTATAGAAAATGAGTATTTTTACCAGCGGTATATATACTGCATCCGTGTTTTTAAAAATTCGCAGCCCTGATGCTTTCAACTAAATAAGAATTTTTCTCTTTATTGCTGATAAAATTAAATTGTTCATTTGCGGCTTTGCCAAGCATGGCTTTTCCAAAAGGAGTCAGATAGGAAATAGTATTATTTTGCGGATCAGACTCCCAGGGTCCAAGTATGGTATATTCTTCTTTCCTGTTTTTTGTCTCATTATGCAAAACAACAACAGTGCCGAATGATATTCTTGAAACATCAATTGTATTGGTATCAAATATTTGAGCACGGTCAATTTCTTCTTTTAATTTTTCCGCGGTGGTATTAAGCAAAACCTGCCTTTCTTTTGCCGCAATGTACTCTGCGTTTTCTTTTAGGTCTCCGTGTTCTCTGGCTTCTTCTATTTCCCTGGAATTGGCAGGAACATCTACATCCATAAGATAAGCCAATTGTTTTTGCTTCTCGTCATATTTTTCCTTGGTAACCATNAGTCCCTGAGAGACCTTTATCTCCGCAATATCCATNAATTTAAAATCCGGATGCCTGTCTTGTATTTTGCTTCTTAAATTAATTTTATCATGCGGATCAAGGTTTTTTACATCATTAATAAAAGTATAAATACGGCTAATTGTATCCATGCTTGCGTTTTCGATTATTGAATCCAATACACTTTTCTTAAAAAGAATAGTATGTGCCTGCTTGTTAATTTTTTTGGCTTCGGATGTTTCTCTTTGATTATCAATATCCTTAAAACTTATATCCAAAATATGAATCAATATAATAGTCAACCGTTCATCGGTTATGCCCGCCGCCTTAAACCATTCCCTGTCCGCAGAGTTGCTGTACAGCCATAATACCGCATTTCGCCGTTCTTTATAATTTTCAAAACAGTTTTGTGTCATTTCGGTAAGTTTATCTGCATATCCTTCTTTTTCCAGAATATTGATTATTAACGGAGCCGCGGTATAAGGGAACAACTCAATAAAAATATCTGTCCATTCAGGCATTAATAACTGAACATACTGAAGAAAATCTTCCTTAAAACGGGTGTCTTTAAGGCTGGAAAAAAGGACGGGAATGCTTTTAACGTTTTTAAGAATTTCAGCAAAGTTAAACGAAAGATTGGCGCCAAGATGCGGGTACTTGCCTGCCAATTCCTTTATGAGCAGATAAGAAGCTATAGCATGCTCACTGGCTTGATTCGATGTTTTTAAAAAAGATGTAAGATAAGCGTACATTTCATTAAAATATTCAGAATCTAGTTCTGCATCTTTTTGATACACAAAATTGCGAATCACGGCGGCACGGTCATAAAAATTTTTCTCTGCTTTAAATTCATTGTACAGTTTTTCTGAAATGCTGATTGGTTTATCGCGAACCATGAATGTGTCAACACTGTCCTGGCTAACGCCAAAATTGGTATCAAATTTTAAAATTTCACGCGCTTTACTGTTCCATGAAGGCCATTCTTTTTCTGATAGCAGGCCGGGGCAAATTTCAGCTTTAATGCGTTTTATTTCACAGGAATTTCCAAAACTTTTTATGATAGTGCGCAATGTCCAGGGAATGTCTTCTTTTATTTTTTCCACTAATTTTTCCCTTTTCCATGTTGCTTTAATTGCCCAAATATGTTCTTTGGAAAGGGTCTGCAGCGCTTCTACTGCCATTTTTAGGGACATTACATGATCGCGTTTTTTAGAAAAATCAATTCTTATATCATCGCCTTCAATGCCGGCAATCCTTCCAACGCCCCATGTGCGGTGAAAAACAAAATTTCCTTTGTCAAAAGCAATGTGTTTTTCAAAATCGGCTATGGCCTGATGCACATTGCGGTAACTCTGCGTAAGATTTGATACTTTAATGTAGTCTTCCAGCTTGCTGTGGCTTTTAAATTTTTTCCTGAAGCACTCAACCATTTCCTTGCGGGCGGTATAATCCTTTTCATCATACTGTAAAATTATTTTTAGTATGGCAATAGCAGTATCAATGTCTTTTCCTTTACAGGAATGGTAAACAAGCTTTAAAAGGTCGCTGGCTTTTTCCTCGTTAATGGTCTTTGCAACTTTTTTTTGTACATGAAGAAAAAAATCAATATCATTAGGACTGTTGATTAACAGTTTTTCCCATATTTCCTTAACATTGGCAAACAAGCTCTTATTAATGTAACGATGCAGCGCTTTTCTGTAATAATCTACGGCTACTTCATTATTGCCTCTTTTTTCATAATATTCGGCAAGGGTTTTTGCAATGTCTGCTTCCTCGTAATCTACTTTTACCAGACGTTCCCAAATTCCAAACATCGCTTCTTCGTTGTTCTCGTTTTTGTAACAATCAATCAGTGTATGAAGAGCGAATTTAGATTCACCGTAATCCAATATCCGTTCGCAAAGGTATTTTACAATTGCCCATTTATGATTATCCGAAAATATGGTTACCAGATTAACCATTGCAACATCATCAATAATCTGGCGGGAAAGGGAGATCCTGCCCGAAATGTACAGCGCAATTATGCTGTTTTTTGAATGGAAAATATGTTCATCGCAGCATAATTTTACCTTGTCAATAATATGCATTTCCTTTGCTTCTGTTAATAGTGAATCAAATTCCTTGAAATTATTAGTTGAATAATTGCTTAAAGCAGCTCTGGTCCATTTTTCCTCATTCAGCATTTCCTGTAAATTTTTCAGCAATTGCTGTGCCTCGTCTGGCAGGCTGTTTTCTTTTTGTACTTCTGTATCTGTTACAATGTCTGACATTACCTTTCTCCTTATCGGATAT
>WRNF01000306.1 GCA_009776715.1 Treponema sp.
ATAAAACAGAAGGCCGAGATATTCAAACATAGCCCGGCTTTCTGTTTAAGCGGCATTTATTCCGCTACTTCTTCCACGATTTCTTCTTCAACTTCCTCTACTTCTTCAATAGTGTCTTCTACTACTGGATCATCCGGTGGGGGCGGCGGCGGCGCGGAAGTGCAGGAAATTGCAAATGCAAAACCCATAGCTAAGATCGTGGCTAAGATGCTTTTTTTCATGTTCTTCTCCTTGTGTTATGGTTATTCTGAAACACAGAAACCTTATTTTGTTATTAATTTACCATAGAAGAAAAAAAAATGCAAGCCTTTTTCTATAATAAATATTAAATTTTTGAAGATTTATTTAAAATTCAGGCAAAAGCCGCTTTTTTAACAGAAAATAACCAGAAAATGGGGCAAATTTTGGACAAGCTCAATTTAATGCCTTTAAAATACGGCGTTTCATTGCCCCGGATCCGCCGGTAAGGAATTCTATGCGTTTGCGCATTTCGCGCCGTTTTGAATTAAGTCCGTAAGGACAGTTGCAAGTTTCTTTCAGAAAATTCTGCTCGGCAGCACAGGCGATAATTTGCTTTTCTTCAATATAACCTAAAGGGCGGATAAGGCTGACAGGGAATTTCCGGTAATTAAGCAGCATTGGCATGCCGCTCATTTCGCCTTTTTCACAAAGATTCATAAAAAAAGTTTCGATAATGTCGTCCAGATGATGCCCCAGGGCAATTTTATTAAAACGGTTTTCAACTGCATATTTTAATAACTCGGTGCGCCGCTGGGTTGAACACCAGTAACAGTTCATTTTTTCCCCTTCCTTGAGCCGCTCAATTACCGGCACAAACATATCGGTCAAAGCTATGCCCCATTCGGAAAAAAAGCTGGAAAGGGCTGCCGGCGGCTTGCAAGAGGCATCTTCCGGAAAGGAGGCAAAGTCCGCAGAAATATGCAAAGCGGCAAGCTCATACTCAATCTTCAATGCAGGCCTGATTACCGAAAGCGCCCAGGCAAGCGTTGTTGAATCCTTGCCGCCTGACGCGGCAATTAAAATACGGTCGCCGCTGCGGATTAACTTTTGTTCCAGTACTGCTTTTACTGTAAGTTTTTGTACCACAGCCGCTGCTTTAGCTTTTCGCATAAACCGTTCACCCATGGCAATTTCTCCCCGTAAGTTTTTGTACCACAGCCGCTGCTTTAGCTTTTCGCATAAACCGTTCACCCATGGCAATTTCTCCCCGCGGATGGGTTACCGCAGCATTCAGCAATGTCCCGCAGGACAAGGCTTGCCAGCATTAAACCCGCGGAAGCCGTTACAGTAACGGCGCTTCCGTTAACGGCCTTTTTTCCAGGAGCCTCTCCGCTGTTTTCTGCTGTAATTGCATCAAATTGCGTAATTGGCGGCTCGTCGCTGGCTGTAAACAGCCGTAAAACTGCCGGTAAAACCTCTTTTGCGAAGCCCTGCCCGCACCAGCCGTGCCAGCGGGCAAGCGGCGGTTTTCCAAAAATCGGCAATTTTTATTCGGGTTGGATCCATTTTCCGGGCCATGCCCATTGAAGAAAACAGTTTTACCCCAGAGGCACAGCAGATTTGGATTAAATCCAGCTTAAACGGCAAGCTGTCTATGGCATCAATCGCATAATCCGCTTTTTCAATGCCAAAACAAGCCGCATTTTCCTTTGAAAAAACCTCGTTCCACGCAGTGATTTCGCAACTGGGGTTAATTTCCAGCAGCCGCTGTTTAAGAGCCTCGGCTTTTGGCTGCCCCACAGAAAGGCTTGTTGCCTGCACCTGCCGGTTCACATTGCTGACACACACCGTATCGTAATCGGCAATGCCGATTTTTCCAATGCCGGAGCGGACAAGCGCTTCCGCGCACCAACTTCCCACTCCGCCCAGGCCAAAAACCAAAACAGAGGCGCTGGCAAGCTTTTCCATGGCTTTTGGGCCTGCAATAAGCGCAAGCCGCTGAAACATTGGATGTACCATACTGCTTGTTAAGATAGCATTTTTATTCAATTTAGGAAATAAGGCCGTTCATTGAATGAAAAAAATAAAAATTTGGTAAATTATCGTTAATTTTAGAAAATTTAACTTGACTTTAATAGAAAAATAATGTAAAAATAATGAAAGTATGATTCTTTCAACTGTTTGAGAGCTGGAGGAAAGATTTTAATATAGGCTGATAATAACAACAGCCTGAAAAGGAATTTTTATGAAGAAAGGAACAAAAATTTTCGGAATTATTGCTATTCTTGCACTAATTTTCACGGTACTAGTCAGTTGCGAAAAAAAAGAGGAAGCAAAAGAAGAAGAAGTAACGGGGCTTGAAGGGTATCAAGACCTTCTTGATGCGGTTGGCGATTATTCTTACGATGATGCGTTAGATGCGGCAAACCAAGCACTCGATGCGGCAAACCAGGCATTAGGCACTCTTGGCGATTATTCTCTTGATGATGCAATGGGAACAGCAAATCAAGCACTGGATGCGGCAAACCAGGCATTAGGCGCTATTGATGATTTCTCGACAGAGGATGCACAGAAAGCTTTAGATGCGGCAAATGACGCATTAAAAATGCTTGACGGACTCAATTTCTAATCTCGGTTATGTTTTCGGAAACCCGGCATCTTTCAAAAAATGGCAGATGCCGGATTTTTCTGATCTTAGAAAATGAGAAAAAACACAGGGTTTGAGTGTTTTTTACTCTGAAAATTCCACGCTTTAAATTAGCGAAAAGCTGATTTTAAGCTTTAGGAACATCAAAAACTACAAGTCCGATAGACCCAAGAAGGTTATGTATAGGGTAGCTTTCGCTTATCTTGACAACATGGAAACAAATAAAACAGACTAAAGATAGTATCTTTAGTCTGTTTTTCATGTCAGCGTCACTTTTGTTTTACGGCAGCAACTGCCCGTTGTGAGTACTTAAAATTACTGTTCCGTAATTAAGCGCGGCAAACGGGCCTTTGCCTCCTGTGCTGTAAACATTACCATTTACTGTACAGTTTAGTATTACTCCGTTGCTGTAATTAATGGCAGTTATCCCGCCGGCATAAGAAGAAGGATAGCTGGTGTACACTACATAATAGCCGGTAACAGTGCAATCCTGAATCGTCCCCGTATTAAAACCGGCGATCATTCCTACATAATTGTTATTTCCTAAAGCTGCTACTATTCCTTGCACATTCAAATTTTTTATTGTTCCGGAATTTTTGGTAAATAAGCCTATGCCGTTATAGGGAGAATCCTCCTGTATATACAAATTTGAAATTGTTTTGCCGTTACCATCCAAATAACCGGAAAATTCCGGTATGGGAGTATCTGGTATGCCATAAGGGGCAACATAATAACCTAAATCTATATCATTTTCAATTCTAAAGTACATATTGCCCACCAACGAAGCATTCGCTAAATGATGTCTGTCTTTTATTTTATATGGGTTGCTTGAAGTCCCTGAACCGCCGCCAAATAAGGTATGGGTATAAAGCGGTAAAAAAGCATTCAATCGCCCATTAGTAGTGCATTTACCGCCTAATTCCGTTGGCTTATAATCAACATTTTTTTAAAATTTGTTCTTTTATTTCCGGCGCCCGAATTGCAGGGTACCTTGATTTTATAAGAGCGGAAACCCCTGTAACCA
>WRNF01000307.1 GCA_009776715.1 Treponema sp.
GCTAACGGCAAGGGCATGTCCTCTCCGGTGTCTTTCTCTTACCGCACCAGCAGCGAGATTGTTACCAGGGCTTACAAAGCGTCTAATGTTTGGGCTATACACGATCCGGTAAACGACCGCCGGGTGGAAAGTTTCTTTTCTCAGGTCTCGCCCTCGGACAGGGACAGGCGTTTGCGGAAAAACTCAAACGGCGATTACGAAATAACGCTTTACTTTAACGTTTCACGCAGCATGGGCGAGATAGAAGACCCCGAGCCCGATTCCCTAAGCATAGCCGAAATCTATTATGCTAATTTGGCAGGGAATGTGNTTGTAAACCAGAATGATGATGAGAATGCAGACCTGGGTNNCTGGAANAGCGTAATACATTACACGATAGAACCAATGGAAAATAACGCCAACAGTGCGGGCAGCATTTACAGGCAGATGAACCCGGGAACAAACCCGCTGGGAGTTTATTATTACAAAGCGGTGTACACGTTCTCTTTTGACGGGGAAGTAATTTCCGGCATATACCGGCTTGCGGTTTTGCCTTGGCGCAGTAGTAATAATCCGGGAGATCCGTTAGACGCAAAGGTTTATGCAGATGACTGGGAAACTGCCGTGGCCGAAGGCCGTTTTGTTACGGTGGTTATTGACAACAAGGCTCCTGGGGGTACGGCAAATTTAACACTAGGAGGGTATAGTTCTTTTAATAATAACCTGTATTCATACACAAGCGAAAACAGAAACATCAGCATCAGTCCTTTATTTAACGGTATTAGCGATAACGGGGATTCCGGGGGAATACCCATAACACGGGCAAGTCCGAATCTGCCCTGGACAATGGACGAATGGAAAAATATTATGTGGCAGTTTCAAGTTAATGGATCTGACAGCAGAGTTATTTTACAGCCGAGTGAATGGTTTCCATTAAACTCCAGTCCTCCCGTCTTTTCCATTACTTCTCTCGGTTTAACACCAACTGGTGAGGAATGTACAATAAAAATAAAATTTATGGATGCGCTTGGGAATGAAAGTCTAAATTGGATAGAAATGCCGAGTAAAATCTGTTATAGCTCTCCGCCTTTGCAGTTTCCGGCTTACGCCTGGAGTGTGGTCTGTAACACTGGATCTGTTGGCGCTCAGATTTATTTAAAATGGCTGGTACCCGCAGAAATGAGCGGCACAATAATCAGAATTAACGGTGTTGATGTTGATGATGTGACAGGTAAAGGAGAAAGGGATTACACATATTATATAAGCGGTTTTAAAACAGGTGCTGGAAAAAATATAATAAGCGAAACATACGAGATTGATCTTATTACTTATGAAGGAGCGTACAACAATCTGACTAATTTGGAAAATAAAATTTTCATTTGCAATTACGAAGGAATGAACTACACCGAAGCTAATCCTCTAATGGGAATTAACGATAAGGTTGATTTTGATACTATACGTGATATTCCCGGATACTTAAGCAGGCACTATGTCCTTGTTAATGACATTGTTCTTGACCCAGGATGGCAGTCTTTTGGGAGCGATTCTGCCAATGCTTTCAACGGAACATTTTACGGGAACGGTAAAAAAATTACCATACCCAGTTTTAACCACACAGCCAGTTACTGCGGCTTTTTCGGCTGTCTTAACAATGCGGCAATTCAGGATTTGGAAATTGAATACTCACAAGACATTATTTTAGATAGCGGCGGGATGGGTTTCCGTTTTGGGGGTATTGCAGGCGCTTCTCAGGATGGCACAACCTTAAATAACTGTGAAGTAAGCGGAGGTATTACTATAACGCATGTTCCTTTCGGCATGGGCAACACTGATTCATATATCGGCGGTATAGTCGGGTACTGGAATGGGAATGGAGCCATTAATACATGCTTTAGCGATATTAATTTTAATATTCAAAAAACAAGCGATTCCAACCGGGAACTCTTTATCGGAGGAATTGCAGGCTATACTCAGACTTCCGATGGAAATTATACAATAAAAAATTCGGCATATAAAGGCGCTCTTATCAAAGCAGAGCATAACAGCACTGTGTATGCCGGCGGTATTACAGGTTATTCCAACAATGTCCAAATTTCGAATTCTTACTCGAAAGCAAAGGTAGAAGCTTTAAGCAGCGGAAGAGCTAATTTTTCAAATATTTATCGCTCCATACATGCCGGAGGTTTAACAGGTTTTTTGACAGGCTCTACTACTAAAGTTGATAGCTCCTGGGCGGGCGGCGATGTAATTGCCAAACAGACAGCAAATATTATGGACAGTGGTGGTGCAAGGCAGTATGCCGGCGGACTTGTCGGTTATTTTACAGGATCGGCAGCAATAAATAATTGTTACGCTCTGGGAGATGTAACTATAGATGTTGATTATACCAATGGCGGATTTTTATATTGCGGAGGTCTTGCAGGATATAATAATACCGGTAAGTTTAATAATTGCTTTGCCGCAGGGCAGGTAAAAATTAATTCTAGGACAAATTTTACTAAATATGCTGGCGGCATAGCAGGCCAATTTAACGGTAATGGTTCTAATGCCACACGATGCGTCGCCCTTGGCAGTCCAATTACCATATCAGGCACAGGGAATAATAGCAACAATAATACCAGAAGAATTGGCTCTAACTTAAATGGTTCCTTATCCAATAATTACGCTTTAGAATCAATACAAACCGGCAGTAATACCTTAGGCTATAATACAGCGGTGTCTACAACTACTGTCACGGGGGGAAATGCAAGCAACGAAAACGGCGAAAATGTCGACAATATCAGAAGGCAGGAGGCCAGTTTCTGGCAAATCACGATGCAATTTAACAGCATGGTTTGGGATTTTTTTAACCCGGCAATTTATGAAAAGGGGTATCCGCTTTTGAGGGATGTGGGGGGACAATAACAAATAGCAAAGAGGAAAGAGCAATGCGGAATTGTTGTTTTGTTCGATTGTCTTGCGTTTACCATCAGGTAGTTCGCAGAATTTTTAAAGTCCGACAAACTCCTAGAAATGGTATGTAATACCAGCTTGTTTCATAAGCGTTTGCGGTTCTATTTTAAATAACAGTTTAGTTTCCCTGCAAGGCATATTATTAATTTCCAACATTTCAGGTGCAGCCAATTTTATCCGGCTGATCAATGTGTTAAGAGAGTTATCTTCAAGAACAATGGGAATATCATCATTCTGGGAATACCATTTTTGCGCTTCATCGTCAAATGCAATTAGTATTGTGTATTCATCAAATTGAGGAGTTACAGTGACCTTTGCCCTGCCAATCGGCAAATCAGAGGGTAAATCCAGAAAAATCCTACGATCAACCGGAATGTCTACTGTCTGTGTGATTGTCATATATAAAACATAATATGAAAACCAGAAAAAATCAACCGGTCTATGTATTGTACTGATTATAGCAAATGTCAGCGATGCAACAAGTTAGTATCAAAAATCCGCGATAATCCGTGAAATCTGCGGACATTAAAATACGTAAATGGTGCCAGGCACTCTTTTCACTCTTTTCACAGATTGACAAATAAATGAAACAATAATACAATTAATGCATGTAGATAAACTTTCATTAGGAGAAAACTATGAAAAACCATAATTATGATAATTTGACAAAACA
>WRNF01000308.1 GCA_009776715.1 Treponema sp.
ATATATTCCCGGTTTTTGTTGCTAATGTCGTTTACATAGTTTACCGAATTATGGATATTTTCTGCCCCGGCGACCAAGTCATTCATGCTGTATGTAATTTCGTTCGTTACTTTTTCAAGACTTTCCCTTTCCCGAATAACATCATGCGCTTTTCCAAGCATTTCCCGGGAGTCAGATTTAACTTGCCGCGTTACCTCGTTTATGTAACTAATGCTGTCAATTATTTCCTTGCTTCCAATTCCCTGCTCCTCCATTGCATTGCGGATGTTTTCCTCCTGAACAGCGACAATCCTGACATTCGAATCAATTGCTTCAAACTTATCAAGCACGTTTCCTGTTGAACGGCCGATTTTTTCGATAGAACTTTTTATTTTTTTCAGAACTTCGCTGATGGTTTTGGATTGCCTCCCGGAATTTTCCGCCAATTTGCGTATTTCGTCAGCTACTACTGCAAACCCCTTGCCTGCTTCGCCTGCATGGGCGGCTTCAATTGCGGCATTCATTGACAGCAAATTGGTCTGGCTGGCAATATTTTGCATTACCGAGTTAATTTCCATTAGGCCTTCAGATTCACGTGATATTTCATGAATATCCGCCGCTACATCCTGCAGCCCGTTACGGCCTACTTCGGATGCTTCGCTAAGAACCCTTACATTGCCGGAATTGTTCACCAGCGTTTTGGTAACAGATTGAATATTCGCTACCATTTCTTCAATTGCAGACGATGCCCTGGAAACATTAAGGCTCTGATCTTCAACATTCACATTGAGCCTGTTGATGTTTGTTACCAGCTCTTCCATAGTTTTATGGGTATCACTGACACTGGCGCTCTGGCTGGAAAAACGTTCTTTAATGGTTAATGTATTCGCCGTAATCTCATTTACTGCGGCAGCAGTCTCGTTCATGTTTACTGCAAGATTATTGCCAATATCGGTGAGTTTAGACGCTTCGTTTTTTATGCTAACGATAAGATTTTTTATGCTTCCCTGGGTATCATGCAGCAGCAGGGTCATTCGGGAAATTTCATCCTTGCCTTTTGCTTCAATCTTCCGGGTAAGGTCGCCTGTGGCAATTGACTTTAAAATTCCAAACAGCCGGACTATTGGTTTGGTAAGAAGCAAACTAAAACGAAGGGAAACAAGAGCCGCTACAAATGCCAAGGCAACCCCGCTAATTATTGTAATGGTTAAAATCCGCCAAAAATCCCTGTCTAACTCATCAGTGGAACCTGTTGACACCATGTACCAGTCCATGCCTGACACAGGCATAAAAGCCCAATAAGTGTTTTTCTGGAGGATAACCTGCATTTCGGACGAAAAATATTTTTTTAGAGCACTGCCCTCTGATTCAAAAAAATTATTATTCATGACATAATCGGTGTTTTGGTGAACTATGTAAAGGCCCTCATTATTGATAATAAAAGTATTGCCGTCATTGGTAATTTTCCGGCTGGTAACGATCTCGGTCAGCACATCAAGAAACACATCTACCCCGACAACACCGATAATCTTTTCGCCGTCATTTACCGTTTTAACCATGGTAACGCATATCTTCCCTGTGCTGGAATCCTCGTAAGGTTCGGTAATTATTGTTTTTCCGGGATTTTGCATGGCGGTAATAAACCAGGGCCGTTTTACCTGATCCCAATCCGGGTATACAATATACGGTTTCCAATCGGTAGCGGTAAAGAATAAACCGCCGTCAAAACGTGAAATTACCGTGCCGTAATACATTTCAAAAGCCGCCGGCACAGTCGCCATCAAATCTGCCAAATACAGGTCAATGTCGGCCAGGTTTTCCATATTGGGAATTATTGATGCCAAACTGTCGGCCAAATTGAGCGCAGGCGCAATGGCGTTTTGAATGTCGAGATTAAGATAACGCATATTGAGTCCTGCGGAAGACTGCAGGTTCCGGTTAGTAATGCCAGACAGATTCACCAGGAACATCACGGTAAAAAAAATTGAAATAGCAAATACCAATGACAGGCAAAGAATAATTATCCGTTTAACCAGCACAACCGATTTTTCCTGCTTTGCGGCAGATTGAAATGTTTCATTTGTTGAATTTATGATATTTCTTTCCATAATTATGATAAGTATAACATAATTTCGATTAGCTTGTACACTGGCTGGGAGCCTGTTGGACTTGTAGATTATTATGGAGAATTATAGAAAATGCCGTCTATCTGCATGACAAAACAACATCTCTTTAGTATAATTATTTAGAGTCTCTCTACAAAGACAGTTACTTTGTGGACGATACTGGCATTTTCTCGCTTAAAGGAATATATATGCACAGTACTGGAAAAATATTGATAACTTTTGGATTTTTTTTAATAATATTGACTGGNTTTNTCTCCTGTTCACGGTCNGAGCCAACAATTGCTTTTGGGTTTATTAAGCTGGTGTACTATCAGGATAAGGATAAATTTAATGAGCGTTATACGTTTTTTATTATTCCCGAAGACGAAGAAGGGATTGAAAACCTGGAAGATTTGTATTTGTACCACGACGGTGATCAGCTTCGATGGCAAATTAAATCAAGCGATTGGATAAAGTTTTCAAAAGACGGCAAGGATTGGATTGGTTCCAGGAGTCTTGCAATTCAAGACGGGGAGATGCTGCCGCGGGGACAGTTCAGGGCAGTGCTGGTTACCAAGGGAGGGGAAAAATCTGAAAAAAAATTCAGCTTTGATGCGCCGGAAGAACCGCGCTTTCCTTTTCCCACGCTGACGGTAAANGACGGAAATTATTCCGTTAAATCGGTATATCCTGCAAACCATCTAATTTTTTATGACAGCAAGGGTGAATATTTATTTCACGCAACTCTTTCCGCCCTTACCGGCAAAATAAGCGAATTAGGGCCTTCAACAAATGCCCGAACCGTTGCATTATGGGCAGAGGATACAAATTATTTTACATCTGTCATTACTGATGCTGTCTCAACCCGATAATTTTTCCTGCATTAAAAGTTATGTGCTGCGAACCGGACATTTTACCGATGCACAGCAGCGTTCGTATAATTTGTATGCGAATGAATTTATTGTTCCCTTTGCAAATGATATTTTAGATTTTAGAAATATCTTTGGAAATNACAATCCGGTTATCGCAGAAATTGGATTTGGCATGGGAAAAGCAACCGCAGCCATTGCAGAGGAACAGCGGGANNATAATTATCTGGGAATTGAAGTGCACAAACCAGGAATTGGACGGCTGCTGTGGGAAATTAACCAGCGGACATTGTTAAATGTAAGGATAATTGAATACGATGCGGTAAAAGTTTTTTCTGCAATGATTCCGGCATNTTCGCTGGAAGGGGTGCATATTTTTTTCCCCGATCCCTGGCCAAAAAAACGGCACCATAAACGCAGGCTGGTACAAAGGCCTTTTACCAATGCCATTGCAGAAAAATTAAAACAAGGCGGGTATCTTTTGGCAGTAACGGACTGGGATGATTATGCTGACTGTATGCTAAGTGAGTTATGTGCAACAGACGGCCTTATCAATGTATATGACGGATTTGCTCCGCCCCAGACATGGAGGCCAAACACCGGTTTTGAAGAAAAAGGGATGGGAAAAAAACATATAATA
>WRNF01000309.1 GCA_009776715.1 Treponema sp.
TGAATTACTGGCACCGGCAGGATCGCCCGAAGCATTGGATGCGGCAGTTGGCGAAGGCGCAGATGCGGTGTATTTGGGTTTGAAAAATTTTAACGCCCGCATCCGAAGCGCCAATTTTAGTTACGGCCAATTCGAAGCTGCTCTGCGCTCGCTCAGGCGGATGGGGAAAAAAATATACCTTACGGTAAATACCGTTTTTGAACAGAGGGAAGCAGACCGAATGTACCAGCTGCTCAAATACCTTAATTCGCTGGAACCGGATGCATTGATTGTCCAGGATTTTGGCGTTGTGGCAATGGTGCGGGCGGAGTTTCCCCGCATGAAAATGCATGCTTCAACGCAAATGAATATTGCCGGCGCACGAGGGGCAAATGCGCTTTCACGCCGCGGCGTTTCCAGGGTGGTGCTTGCCCGCGAACTGAGCTTTGAAGAACTGGGAATGATACGGGCGGAAACCAATGTGGAGATGGAAGTTTTTGTGCACGGTGCCTTATGCGTCAGCGCTTCAGGGCTGTGCCTTTTTTCAAGTTACCTGGGTGGCAAGTCTGCAAACAGGGGCATGTGCACACAGGCCTGCCGGCGCTTGTACAAAACCGGCGCTTCAGACAACACTGGCGCTGTGATTCAGGAAGGCTATTTTTTCAGCCCCTCCGATCTGCAATTGCTGGAACAGCTTCCTGCCCTTGCCTCCATTGGAATAAATGCGGTAAAAATCGAAGGCCGCATGAAAAGCGCCGATTATGTAGGCACAGTAACGGCCGCTTACCGGAAAGTCATTGATGCCATTGCGGAAGGAGGCGATGAAAAAATACGTCTGAGCATAAGGGCGGGGCAGCAAATGTTAAAAAACGATTTTGCCCGCAGTAAAACGGTTTTTTATTTTAATCCCAAAGCATCGCTGCCCGATTGGATTAATCCAAACCAGGACGGCGGCACGGGAATTTTTCTTGGGACAATATTAAAAACAAAAAAAATGCAAAACGGAAAAATAGGCTTTGTCTGCAATGAAACCGGCGATGCAGAAATAATTCCCGCCTCAGGGGATTCTGTCCGGCTGCACCGTGCCGATGACTCCCGGCGTGTATCGCATAAGCTGCAATATGCGGAAACGGCAGGAGCAGCGGCATTTTGGCTGTCCCTGCCCGAAGGTTTCGGCAAAAGGGACAGGGTGTACCTTATTCAGAAAAAAAGCCGGTCAAAGCGTTACAAGCCGGTTATTTCATCCGGAAAAACAACGGGCGAAAAACGGGGGCCCGGCTTTGACGCAGCGCCGCAGCCGGAGATTGTGTTTCCGGTTCCGCCAAAACAGAAAGCCGCATCCAAAAGCGGCAATGCCTTTCCCGAAGGCCTGTACACGTCTGTTTCCAGCATCAACGATCTGTATATCATTCAATCTGTCAGGCCCGAAAAAGCAATCTTGCAGCTTACAGGGAAAAACGCAGACAGCCTTCTGAAAGAAAACAGTCCCCCGCTGCCTTTTAAGCCTGCGGACATGATCCTTGCGCTTAACCCGTATTTTCCGCAAAAAGACGATGAGCGTTTATCCCGCATAATTCCCCGTCTTGCAGATTTAGGTTATACGCAATTTATTGTTAATAACCCTGGCCATTTTTCTCTTTTTCGTGATTTTAGGCAGGAAGTACAGCTTATCGCCGGCCCCTGGCTGTATATNTTTAACACNTGGGCGCTTTCGTTCATTGCATCATTGGGGGCAGATGCTTTTATTCCNCCGCTGGAAAACAACCGGCAGAACCTTGAACGCACAATGGATAGCGCAAACAGCCGTGATTTAAAAAATTCCTGGCTTAAATCAAAAGTTTTTATTCCGGTCTTTGCCTGGCCTCCCCTATTTCAAATTCGCCCTGATTTTCAGTCGATGTATGATTTTAAGCGCTTTCAGGACAGCCGCGATGAAAATTTCCGGCTTGTGTGCGGGTTTGAAAAACCCGGCGCTGCCATAGGCTGCGCATCCTGGGTAATTCCGGAAAAGCCTTTTTCAATAACCGACAAAATTCCCTTCCTTAAACAAGCAGGCTACAAACGTTTTATTATCGATTTTGGCGGCATGCCCGTAAAAAAAACCGATTATAAAACCTTAATGCGGCATATAGACAACAATACTCCCATTCCGCAAGTAAGCCGTTTTAACTGGAAAGACGGTTTTTTTCAAAATGAGGAATGAGTAATTAACAAATAACAAATAGCAATGAACAGTGAGCAAATAAATGACAACAAGCTTCGCGCCTGCCTGTGCAAGGCCTGTGCGGACAGGCAAGTAGGCCGCTCCGCCGCGAAGCAACTCTTTGGTAACTTGTGCCGAATATTTATTATAACACGGATTATCACAGATTTCCACGGATTTCCACTGATTAATCAGAATTAATTAAAAATCCGTGTAAATCCTTTTAATCCGTGAAAATCCGTGGCTATTGAATATATGCCTTAGCGAGAGGCCTAAATGAAGTTAGAGGTAAGCCCCCGCGCCGCTGCGCAGCGAACCAACCATGAGGTAACTTTTGAAGCTATAGTTAAAAATCCACGGATTTACACGGATTATCACTGATTATTTTAAATTTTAATTCTTAAAATCCGTGTGAATCCGTCTAATCCGTGAAAATCCGTGGCTATTGAATATATGCCTTAGCGAGCGGCCAAATGCAGTTAGAGGTAAGCAACCGCACAGCATTCGCTGCGAACCATCTACAAGGTAACTTTTTGTACAGGGGGAAGGGGAAAGAGGAAAGGGGTTAGTTATCGTTATTAGAAAGACTTGCGTTCTCAAAACTCAAAGATTATGAACAAAAATACTAACCCCTAACCCCTAACCCCTAACCCCTATATTCAAGTTAGAGGTAAGCCCCCGCACAGCATTCGCTGCGAACCATCTACAAGGTAACTTTTTGTACAGGGGGAAGGGGAAAGGGGAAAGGGGAAAGGGGTTAGTTATCGTTATTAGAAAGACTTGCGTTCTCAAAACTCAAAGATTATGAACAAAAATACTAACCCCTAACCCCTAACCCCTAACCCCTATAATCAAGTTAGAGGTAAGCCCCCGCACAGCATTCGCTGCTAACCAACTCTTTGGTAACTTTCTAGAAAGAACAGACCGATTCGTTTTTTTTACCACGGAGGACACAGAGGGGAACACGGAGGGAAAAAATAAAATATTTATTATTCTTCTCTGTGTTCTCCGTGGTTTATACTCCGTGCCCTCTGTGGTTATTATTAAATCAGGGCGGCGGTTTTAAGGTATAGACAAGCATCAATTAACCCGCTTCTACGCAGAAAAAACGCATTAAACTGCCAACCTGATATATGCAGAAAGCAGCAAACCATGCAATACCAGTCTGATAGAGTATAATAAATAAGGTGCCTTTTATGCTGCCAAATTCCCGTTTTACCGTAGCAATAGCCGCCGCGCAGGGTGTGTAAAGCAGGGTAAACACTAAAAAACTAAATGCGCTTAAAGGCGAAAACAATGTTTGCAGGGTATTCCCAAGTTCTGCAATGCTTGTACCGGTTAAAACCGCCAATGTGCTTATAACAGATTCTTTTGCGGTAAAGCCTGTTATAAG
>WRNF01000310.1 GCA_009776715.1 Treponema sp.
GGGTAGGGGACAGGGGTTAGGGGGTAGGGGACAGGGATTGTTGTTCGTTAGATAATCGTGAAAACATCACGATACGCTTACAAATCAAAACCCTAATCCCTAACCCCTGACCCCTAATCCCTTTATTGAAATTATAGACAAGCAATCGTTATCATTAAAAATTATATAAATGTGTTGTATGTTTCCGGCTTCTTAACTATACTAAAAAGCACCGCTAATCAGATGACGTTATTGCATCAGATTAGCGCAACTCAAATACAGGAGGCATAACATGGAGCACTTTTCACCGCCAAATGTTAATGTTAAAAAATTCCTAAAACCGGCAATAATATTTATTGTGCTTGGAGTGGTTTTTCTGATAATTTTGCTTGCAACCAGCGTGTACATCGTGGATCAGGCAGAGGAAGCGGTCATTACCCGTTTTGGAAAATACCTTACCACCAAGGGGCCCGGCCTGCAGTTTAAGCTGCCCTTTGGCATCGATAAAAATTATACGGTAAATGTCAAGACAGTGCAAACCGAACAGTTCGGTTTTCGCACCGTATCCAGCGGCATACAGTCAACCTATTCAAACCAAACAAGCGAATCGACCATGCTCACAGGCGATCTTAACATCATTGAAGTTGAATGGGTAATTCAGTACAGGATTGTCGATCCGAAAGCATGGACGTTTAACGTGAATGAACGCACGGCCACAATCCGTGACGTTTCACGGTCTGCAATTAATATGCTGGTTGGCGACAGGGCGATAATGGACATTATGGGAGTTGAGCGCAGCGCCATTGAAGCGGAAGGCATAAATTTTATGAACGAGACATTCAAGGGTTATGGTTTGGGAATAAATGTAATTGCGGTAAAACTGCAAAACATCGATCCTCCGGCAGGAGTGCAGCAGGCTTTCGATGACGTGAACAAAGCGATTCAGGACATGAACCGGCTGATCAACGAAGGGCAGCAGGTGTACAATGAGGAAATTCCAAAAACCAAAGGCGAGGCGGAACGGTTAATTCAGATGGCAAGGGGCTATGCTGCCGAAAGGGTGAATAAAGCGCAGGGCGATGTTGCGCGTTTTAACATGGTGTACGATGAGTACCGCCAGGCTCAGGATGTTACCAGGCAGCGTTTATACTATGAAATGATAGAAGAGGTTTTTAAGGACACTAAAGACACTGTTATTATCGATCGTAATTTAAAAAACTTTTTGCCATTAATGAATTTAGGCGAAAGAGGAGGAAGATAATGAAAAAAATAGTTACCATTTTAATAATATTGGCAATTTTAATTATCGGCATTTTNATTGCCGGTCCGTTATATGTAATTGACGAAGGCGAACAGGCAGTGGTTGTCCAGATGGGAAAATTGATTGATGTTGTTACCGATGCCGGGCTTTATTTTAAGGTTCCCTTTATCGATGAAGTTGTCCGTTACCCAAAACGGATTATGGCATGGGACGGCGAGGCAAAGAGCATGCCTACACGGGAAAAACAATATATCTTTGTTGATATAACCGCGCGGTGGCGCATTTCAGATCCGCAAAAATTTTATGAATCCATTTCATCCATAGAAGCAGCCTATTCCAAACTTGGCGAAGTGATAGATTCCGAAGTAAGAACCGTAGTTGCGGAAAATTATCTGCGTGAGTCGGTACGCAATTCAAACATTATTCGGGAACGGGACAGCGGCATTGAAACATTAGGCATTGACGACAGCATCGATCCAGAAATTATCACATCCACTATTCTTCCAAGCGCCGATCATGAAGAAATTTTACGGGGCCGCCGGCAACTGGCAGAAGAAATTCTTGCCCGTTCAAGGCGCATGGTTCCCGAATACGGCATAGAGCTGATCGATGTGGTAACACGGCAGATTCGTTATTCAAACGAGCTTACCCAAAGCGTGTATGCCAGAATGAACAAAGAAAGGAACCAGATAGCCCAGGCCTTTCGTTCCGAAGGCGAAGGCCGCAAAGCGGAGTGGCTTGGCCGCATGGACAACGAAAAACGTTCCATACTTTCATCGGCGTATGACCAGTCCGAAAGAATCAAGGGAATTGCGGATGCCGAAGCTTCAAGAATATATGCTCAAGCGTATAACAGGGACAGAAGGTTTTTTGAATTTTGGCGGGCGATAGAATCCTACCGGACCACTTTGCCGAAATTTGAAAAGACCTTGACCACCGATATGGAATATTTCCGGTATCTGTATTCTTCCCAGTAAATGGCAGGGCCTCTTTTTCAATTTGAGCTGAATGGCCGCAAGGTTCTGGGCATTGACACCGGGCTTGATTCCCGTGCCTTTGCCCAGTCAAAATGCGCGCAGTTTATAAGCGAACCTGGCTGCATTGCAGGCGGCGGCGAAATAACGCGCTGGGAAGCATCCGGCATTGTTGAATTAAAAAACAGCGAGGGCAAACCTGCGATGACAGTGTGGGGGCCGCTGTTTGAAGGAGAACGCCTCGACCTCTTGCTGAATGACAATGACAGCAGGGATAAGGCATTGGCGGCAATTTGCTCGTGGATGGATGCCGTTCCCGACGGCGTTCCCCTTTGGCCTTTTGCCGCTTTAATCGGCGATTCCGCCGAGGAAAAAAACGGCGCTGTTTTTTTTGCCCCGCCGAATCTTGCCCTGCGCTGCCTTTTAAGCAGCGGCACAACTGCTGCTTATTCAAGCGCACTGTGTTATGTGCACCCCGACCTTAGCGGCAGGGATGCCGCCGCCTTTACCGCAGCGGCCATGCTGTACCGCGTATTTGCCGGAACAGCGCCTTTTTCCGCAAACGATGAAATTATCCTTCGTCAGGACATTCGCGAGGGAAATTTTTTGCCTGCCCGCTTGGCCATTCCTGGAATAAATTCCCGCCTTGGCGCAGCTATGCAAAATGCCCTGGAAGGAGGGCGGAAGGCCAAAGCAGGCAAAAGCTTAGAGCAGCTTTCACAGTTTGACGAACTGCACGCTGCCGTGCAGCAAGCTGCTTTGCAGCACGCTGTATTGCAGCACGGCGGCAAGCTCAGCGTTGACGATTTTGTTAAACCGCTTGCCGGTAATGCGCTTAAATCCGCAGAAAAGGAAAAAGCGCGGTTTATTGCAGTTAAATCCGCCTCGGTAACAACAAGGCGTTTTTTGACGCATAACAGAACGGTTTTACTGGCAGGCTTTATCACCGCTGCCGCCGCACTTCTGGTTATTTTCAGCATAATCAACAGCCGCGCTTCCAGGCCGACAACAGAAGGCATGCATCCTGCCGAAGTCATTGAAACTTTTTTAAACGCCTACGGCAGCCTGGATCATCTAACGATGGAATCTTGCGTTACCGGCGGCGCGGGCAAAGACGATATTGCCATGGTTACCAATTTATACGTAATTAACAGGGTAAGAATGGCCTATGAAATGCACTCACCGTCATTAATTATTTCCGCCAGTGAATGGCTGGGAAACGGCGGCGGGGCAACTGAAGCTCAGGTCTTTGGCGTTACCGGCATAACAATCAACTTCCTGTCCGGCGATCCGGAGGGGCAGGAGGCGGTGTACCGTGCGCAATACGTTTTTTGGATGCCCGCGCATTTTAC
>WRNF01000311.1 GCA_009776715.1 Treponema sp.
ACGCTCGACAAGGCCGATGTTGACGTAATGAAAGACCGTATAAAGCATGGCGCGAACCTGCTTGAAAACCATGTTTTTCAATTTGATTTTTTAAATGATGATTTTATAAAATTGCCAAAGGGGTTACAAGATATTATAAATAACGAAAATAAAAGAAAAAAATTGGTAGTTTATATCAATCCGCCTTATGCAGAAAGCGCATCTTCACATGGAGTGAAAGGGAAAAAAGCAGTTGAACAAACAGCAATTCGTGATAGATATACTTCAATTTTGAGTCATGCCCAAAAAGAATTATCAGCTCAATTTTTTGCAAGGATTTTTTTTGAAATTCCAGGATGTAAAATTGGTGAATTCTCAAAGTTAAAAATGCTGCAAAGCCCTCGGTTTATTAATTTTAGGGAGTTTTTTAAAGCAAAATTATTAAATTGTTTTGTTGTTCATGCTAATACTTTTGATAATGTAAAAGGTTCATTTCCAATTGGTTTTAAGGTTTGGAATACAGCGGTTAAAAAATCTTTAAAGTTTTTTACAGCGCATGTTTTTGATAATGATGGTTTGAAGATTGAAAATAAGAAGTTTTGGATTTATGATAATTATAAGCTGATAAACCAGTGGGCAGCTACCTTTAAAGAGCCTTTTACCGCAAAATTTTCTATTGCTACTTTAGTTGGAGTTGCAAATGATTTTCAACAGCAGAATGTTGTATTTATTGATATGCCTTATAAAAAAGTTATTGCAAGCAACCATAATTTTCAAGTTACAGCAAATAATTTAATACAATCATCAATTTACTATACTGTAAGAAAGTGCATTCCAAGAGATTGGTTAAACGACCGTGACCAATTTCTATTTCCAAATGCCGGATGGGAAACAGACACTGAATTTCAAAATGATTGTTTTACATTTACCTTATTTAATACCAATATTCAATCAAAAAACGGAAAAAATTACTGGATACCATTTACCGAAGAAGAGGTAAATGCAAGTGATAAATTTGAAAGTCATTTTATGGTTAAATTTATTAAGGGAAAAATCAAAGATGATAATGGCAACGGAGATTTATTTTCGGAATTAACTGCAAAACTTAAACCGTTAAAGTTTTCTGCTGAAGCAAAAACGGTATTTAAGGCAGGAAAAAAACTCTGGAAATATTATCACGCGCAAGCGTCTGCCACTGTAAATGCTTCTCTTTACGATATACGGGAATTCTTTCAGGGCAGAGATGAAAAAACAAGTAAAATGAACAACAAAAGCGGTGATGATACTTATAATGCATTGATTAACGATTTACGTGCCGTACTTAAATTATTAGCAAAAAAAATTCAGCCTAAAGTGTATGTATATGGTTTTTTAAAGGAATGAATGTCGCCGCGTTAAATACTAAATTTACCAACAGAATCTCATTCAAAAAATCTCTTTAGCTCTTCTGGCTGCCCAATTTGGCTGCTTTGACGATAATTTTTTTTAGGTAATTGCCCTCGTTCAGGGTAAGTCCGGCGCGGCAAATTAAATCCCGTAAAAAACGGGTTTGTTCCTCGCGACCTGGTTTTTTATAAAAACCCAATTCGGCAAACACGCCGGCAATATCCGCGCTAAACGCATCAGCTTTTGCGCGATCCAGCGGAACCCATTCGCCCTTAACCGGTAAATTCTGCCCACCGCCAAAGGCAAGAAACAGCTCATAAGCATAAATTTGCACCGCATGGGAAAGATTTAATGAAGGGAAGGACTCTGAAACAGGTATATGCGATGCGGCATTGCATAAATTCAGCTCATCCTCTTCCAGTCCGGTACGTTCATTCCCAAAAACCAAAGCTATGGGAGCTGTGTATTTTTTGTTAATGGCATTTTCACAAATCCATTGTGCCAAAGCACGAGGTTCCATGGTAATATTTTTCCGCTTCCTGCCCCTGCGGTGAGTCGTTCCAATTACAAGTGAACAATCCGCCACTGCTTCTGCAAGAGAATCATAAAAAAGGGCCTTTTCCCAAACATCAACCGCATGAACAGCCCTCGCAACAAGAGGCTCCTCGTTTATAGGTTCACTCAATACCAGCCTAAGACGAGACAGCCCCATGTTTTTCATTGCACGGCAAACAGCTCCAATATTACCTGGTTCAGCGGCACGGCACAGAATAATGGTAAAATCAGATAAATCCATTCATTAATGGACTAGGAGCCTGTCGGACTTGTGGAATTTTGCGGTTATTTACCGCAAAATTCCACAATCAACGGGACCCCTACGGGCGCTTTCCATTTGCGGGTTTCGCCCCTGGAACCTTTGCGGCTGTTTTGCGCTTTTCCGATAATGCACTTCTCTTTGCGGTTTTACCCATTGTTTTAGCTTTGGCAGGCGTTTTGGGCTTTTGCACTTTGCTTATCTTATTGAGCGAAGCAGTGTATTTCTTGTTTTGCGAAAGCTCTGCAATATCTGCGGCTAATTGAATGTCCAGCCAATAAGAAGTCGGCTGGCCGAAGTACTTGCTTAATTTTAAAGCTGATTGAATTGTTATTCTGCCTTTTCCTTTTAAAATGTTGAGTATTGTATGATAATCAATTTCAACATTTTTTGAAAGAGAAAAGGCGGTTATTTGGTATTCCTCAATTTTCTCGTTTAGTGCTTTTCCCGGGGTTTTTGTTTCCTTTACAGGCATATTATTTCTCCTTCTCTAATATTATTATTTTATTGTATAATAAAACAATAATTAATGTCAAGCATTAAACTGGAAATTTTTATGAAAAACACAACATGGGATAATTTTATTATTGCAAGGAAACATTACCGCAGTGAAACCCAAGCACTTTTTCTTAAGATGCCTGAATTGCAAATTTTCCAGCAAAAACTCATAAATAGCCGGATCCCTTCTTATGCCCTTGAAACTCCGGTTGTATACAATAAGGCGCTTGACGATATTTGCCTTGACAGCGAAATAAAGATGATTCTTGTTGCCGACAATCCGGGGCGGCGCGAGCAGGAAGCCGGTAACTGCCGTTACCTTGTGGGCAATTCCGGAAAAATCGCAGAAAAATTTTTCCGCGACAATCCTGTACTTGGAATGGATTTTCGTAAAAATGTCATTATTCTTAACAAAACACCTGTTCACACACCGCGTACCGGAGAGCTGCGGGATCTTTGCAGGATTGGCGGCACCGGCCTAAAGGCAGCCATTGATCAATCCCAGCGGATGATGGCCGGGCTGCTTCTGGAATTCCACAAAGCGCTTAACAGCGGCGGCAATGCTGTGCCGGTCTGGATTACCGGTTATTCTGAAATGAAAAAAGGCGGCATTTTTGAAGCATACACAAATGAACTTAAAGAAATTTACAAAGGCGCAAAATTAAGGGAAAATATTTTTTTGTACCGCCATTTTTCAATGAACCAATTTACCATAGACCTTAAACGCCAGGCTGCTGCCGGAGAGCCTCTTGCAGAGACGCTGCTCCGCATTGGCGCTGCATACAGGCAAAAGTTTTTGTGGTAAAAGGAAGGCTCTTACAAATTTACTGCAAAACCAGAAAAACGCATACCCTGAAGTGGGTTACTGTGAGGCTCGTCAGGGAT
>WRNF01000312.1 GCA_009776715.1 Treponema sp.
ATTTCCACGGATTTTTTATTTTATTTTTAAATTCTGTATAAACTCGATGATTATTCTTGGTTTCAGTCCTAGAAATCTATATTCCTCTGTGTAAATCAGTGATAATCCGTGTAAATCCGTGGCCTTTTAACTACAGCTTCAAAAGTTACCTTGTAGTTGGTTCGCAGCGGAGCAACGCAGGGGCTTACCCATTCAATGTATTTTCCATTCAATGTATTGACTTTTTATGTATTCTGTGTATAATTAAATTGATAGAGAATGCTCGGAGTTTGTCGGACTTTGTCCTTTTTAATGAAAAAAAAGTGCGAAAAAACATAGTTTTGACCATTTTTTACTCTGAAAACTCCAAGCTTAAAATCAAAGGAGTTTTCAATGGCTGAATTAAATGTAACAGATGCGTTAAAAAAACGCTTGCTTGGCACGGTTGTGCCTGTAGGAGCATTGCGGAGCAGAATACCAACCGCAGTTGGCGAATTTCCCGATCTTTGCGAATTTGCCTTATTGTGCAAAAAAATGAAAATTGGGCTTATTCAATTGCTTCCGGTCAATGATACCGGTTTCCAAAGTTCTCCGTATTTCAGTTTAACCGCTTTTGCCTTGCATCCGCTGTATTTAAGAATAAGCGATCTTCCGGAAGCATCTGCTTCAACTGAATTTTTAGAAAAAGCGGCAAATATTGACCATGAGTACGGAAAAGAAACCCGCTTCCCTTACCTAAAAGTCCTTCAGGCTAAAATGGAACTGCTTAAAGAAATTTATTCGGCAAATCACGCCGCAATTGAAGAAAAAGCCGATGCTAATGGCAGTTTGGGAAAATGGATTGAATGCAATCCCTGGGTTAAGGCTTATGCGGTATACCGCAGGCTAAAAACTCTCTATGAAGAGCAAAGCTGGAAGGATTGGCCGGAACATCAGCATGTTACCGCCGAATCCATTGCCGCAATGTGGGATGATCCGCACTGCCGCAAAGAGCATCTGTTTTGGGCGTGGCTGCAGGCGGCGCTTGACCTTCAGTTCAGCGCTGCTGCAAAAGCGGTTGCCGAAGCAGGAATTGTGCTGGAAGGCGATCTGCCCATTCTGATGAATGACGACAGTTGCGATGTGTGGGCGTATCCTGAAATTTTTATAAAGGAACTTTCCGCAGGGGCGCCTCCAGATATGTACAGCCCCGAAGGCCAAAACTGGGGTTTCCCCTTATACAACTGGAAAGTACAGGAAAATGACAATTTTGCATGGTGGAAACAGCGGCTTGCGGCGGCAGAAAAATATTACCTGGCATACCGCATAGATCATGTGCTGGGCTTTTTCCGGATATGGTCTTCTTCCCGTTGTGATTTTTCGGCTTTGCTGGGACGCTATATTCCGTATACGCCGATAACTGCATCTGATTTAAAAAAACTGGGCTTTGACAAAAGCCGCATTCGATGGGTTTCGCAGCCGCATATTCCCACCAATGAGCTTTTGGACGCTATCCGTTCAAACAATGACTGCCCCATTGATGAAGACTGTTTTACATCGGCAACTAAAAAAATCTTTAGCAAAGTGCTGGATCAAATTAACAATGAAGAACTTTGGCTGTTCAAGAAAAAAATAAAGGGAGAAAAAGACATTGAGGCATTTGGCCTGCCCCCCGTTGTTTGTAATTATCTTGTCAACGCATGGCGCAACCGGATTTTTCTTGAATACGAAAAAGGCAAATTTTTTCCTGTTTGGTATTGTTATGACACCCGTGCCTATCGTTCGCTTTCCGAGGAAGAAAAACACAACCTGGCGGAACTGATGCAGAAACGCAAAGCGCAATCGGAAAAAATTTGGGAAGCACAGGGGAAAAAACTGCTTTCGGTTTTGGCAGAATCTTCGTCTATGCTGCCCTGCGCGGAAGATTTGGGCGCCGTTCCAAAATGCGTCCCCAAAGTGCTTACCAGGCTAAAAATTTTGGGCCTGCGTGTTTTACGCTGGAACCGTTATTGGGATCAGCAGGATCAGCCCTACATTCCACTGGAAGACTATCCTGAGCTTTCGGTATGCACCGCTGCGGTGCATGACAGTTCTACCGTTCGCGAATGGTGGGAATGTGAGGCCAACCAGGAACAGTTATCCGGGTTTTTAGGCTTTCCTTCGCTGCCAAAAATGTATAATCCGGGAACGGCAAAAGCCATTCTCAGCAAGGCCGCAGCGGCTAAATCGCGTTTCCGTGTGTTCCAAATACAAGATCTGCTGCACCTTTCCAATAAATGGTATGCCGATGATCCTGCTTCCGAAAGGGTAAATGTTCCGGGGTCCAACAATGATTTTAACTGGACTTACCGTCTTCCTGCATCTGCTGCGGAAATTGCGCAGGACAAGGAATTAATTCAGGCTGTTGCCGAATTGAGCAAAGTTAAGGCTGCTAAAAAAATTCATGACTGAACAAAAGGCAAAAATTGTACGGGCTGCGATGATTGGCGACGTGGTCGGTGAGCCGGGCCTTAAAATACTGGAAAAAAGGCTCCCTGAAATTATTAAGGAACATGCCCTGGATTTTACTGTGGTAAACGGAGAAAATTCTGCGGACGGTTTTGGAATGACCGAAACATCGTTGCAGCGGATTATTGACAGCGGCGCCGATGCGGTAACATCGGGGAATCATGTCTGGGAAAAAAGGGAATTTTTAGAGGCGCTTGAAAGCAATGAAAAAATGCTGCGCCCGGCAAATTACCCCGAAGGCGTATTAGGCAAGGGATGGCTTTGCATTGAAAAAAACGGAATACGCTGGGTAATTATCAACCTGCAAGGCCGTGAATATATGACGGCTATTGATTGCCCCTTCCGCGGTTTAGACAATGTTGTGAACAATATTTCCCCTTTAGTTATGCATGGAATTCCTCCAATAATCATTGTGGATTTTCATGCCGAATCAAGCAGGGAAAAAGAGGCCCTGGGATATTATGCCGACGGGCGGGCGGCCTTAATTTGCGGAACGCATACCCATGTGCAAACTGCCGATGAACATATTCTTCCCAAAGGAACCGCTTACATTACCGATTTGGGAATGACCGGAACCACAGACAGCATTATTGGAATGGATACCAAAATCTGCCTTGACCGTACCCGCAAACAAGTTCTGTACCGCATGGCCCCTGCTGCTGAAAATCAAACCAACGATGCCGGCAGCCTTGAAGTGCAGGGAATTATTGCCGAAATAAACGCCGAAACCGGAAAGGCCGTATCAATTAGAAGGATTTAAGGCATTATTGGGAGGGCCGCTGGTCTGTTAAAACCTCGGTCTTGACTTTTTAAACTGCAAGCGGTATTATTGTATTAAATGAATGAAATTGAAAAACTGAAAGACGCAAAACGGTCTTTTCAAAGGGGAATACCGTTAGTTTTCTCTCTCTCGTATGGTGTCGTTGCCGGAGCTTTATGTTATTATTGCCTGGCGTATATCGAAATGGTTAAAGCCGGCCGAATGGTTTTTATACTGTTAGTAGGGCTGGATATGCTTGTAACGCTTGGCATCGCTTTGATTGTGTATAAACTTTGCATGCGGGACATAAAGTTATATCTTTCCGGTGTTGAC
>WRNF01000313.1 GCA_009776715.1 Treponema sp.
GAAACGCTTAATTCACGGCCATATATGCGGGCGATCCGCTCCAAGGTCTTGATTGTGGGGTTTGCCTTCCGGGGATTTTCAAGACGCTGGTAAGACTGATAGGAAAGCCCAAGCCGACGGGCTATATCGGTTTGGCTTTGTTCTCCCCTGAGTTCCCGGAGCCGGAGTGATAAGGCAATATGGCTTGCTACTGCAACGGGATAGCCTTTTTTATAAGACGGTTCGGGGATTGTGTTCCCGTGTGCAATATCTACCTCCAGGCAGCCGTCAAGGGCATCTTTCGCCATTGCCAGAGCTTCTTCGTGGGTAAATCCGCAGGTGATAACGTTTGGAATATCCGGAAACTGGGCAATGTATGTGTTTCCCTTTTTTTCAATAGTGCAAAAATAAATCATGGTATCCCCCTACTTAGTTTTAATTCCAGCTTGGCTTAAAATCATTTTGCCAAAATCTCCAAGGTCTTTTTTCCCATGCAATGGGACAGATACAGGACGGCGGCCAGGCCTGCTGAAAATGTGATGGGAACTGGTGATACGCTCAAGCTCCCAGCCGTTTGCTTTTAGTATTTTCATTATTTCCTTTGCCGTCATGGTTTTAATATACAGCATATATATTGTAATGTCAAGCGGTTTGTGAAAGTTTTAGAAAAAGAATGCAGTGTCTGTTTCCCCTGCACGGAACCCGCGATGTTCCATTCTCCGGCGAACAGTTGCTGCGCCCGCTTTGTCTCCTGATTGTCATACCCTTCTCTGCGTTCTCTGCGACTCTGCGTGAAATAATACCAAAAAGGGTTTTCCTACAGACTCTTATGCCTCTGTGGGAAAACATTAAAGAAATTCCTCTTGTATGTTTAATTTAGAAATGTTATAATAAAAATATGAGCTATTTATTGAAAAACAGCTTGTTTATGTTTGTTTCCTTGTGTTTGCTTTCATCATGCATTGGCGTTCCAAGGTTAAACAAAGCACAGTTCAAGCAGCACTATTATACCATTACGATACTTTCCGACCCCAGGCGCCCCAAAGAAGGCCCGCANATGGAAATATCTCTTTCTTTGCTTAGGGTGTTAAATCCTAAAGATAAAGCTGTTTTTTTAAATGANCTTTTATATGCCCCGTCTGTGNCAGAAGAAGGAGAACAGCAGGCAGGTTCCATTGGTGAATATAAAGACCGGATTGTCATTGAAAAACGGAATGAATACCGTAATGCTGTTTTTTCGCAAGATGCTATCGAAAACTCCCGTTCATTCAACTGGCGCTATTCGGAAGCTATCAATGTAGTTGATCAACATGAAAAAGGCCTGGTTTTAGAGCGGGTGTATTATTCCTACACTGGCGGGGCGCACGGCATACAGTTAAAAAAATTCTATGTAATAGACATGGAGCTTCAAAAAATTGTAAAAATTGACGATCTGTTTGATGACTTTCAGGGAGAAGCAGTACGCTCTGTTGTGTATAAAAAGCTTAGGGAATTTTGCGGCTTAGAAGAAGA
This sequence comes from Treponema sp., assembly GCA_009776715.1. The sequence continues at coordinate 1,492 of WRNF01000313.1, forward strand.
TACTCCGCTTTCACAGGGGTCGTTTTTTTCCGATGAGCCTGAACTGAGTTTTAATTTTTTTCTGGCCAGTGAAGGGCTTGGGCTGCATTGGGACCCGTATGAAGTTGCTCCTTATTCCACCGGGAGCATAGACATTATTATTAACTGGAAAGATATTCGGCCCTTTATGCTGCAAAGCGGAATGGAGCTATTGACAAAATTTAAAATATATCTTTTTATATAAAAGGATTAAAGGTATTTATGAAAATTCGAATAAAAATGTTTTTAGTTATTTTGCCTCTTGTTGTTGCAATGCTAATTTTAGCGGAAGCTGCTTCCTACAACAATGCAGTGAACGGCGTTACCAAACTTGCAAAACAGTTACTGGGTTTTAAATTAAAAGAACTTGAAAACTACACAAAAAACCAATGGCTGCTGCTGGTAGAAAATAATTATGCCTCCAATGCAGACATGATAGAAGCTGCGAAAAAAGCGGTTGAAATGTATGCGCAAAGCATTTTGCTCAGCGGTACAGAACGCATTTTTGCAGTCGATGAAACAGGAAATTTTGCTTTTGTTTCCGGCCCACTTGACTTTCAGGACAATGAAAAGGAGGTCCTGCTGGAACTTTTGCACCTGGAAAATACCGGACTGCAAAATGCTTCCCTGGGAGGCGAAAACAGGGTTTTTCAGTCATTTTATTTCACGCCTTTTCAATGGTATCTGCTTATCAGTGAAAAAGACGATGTCTTTTACGCCGATGCACACCGGATAATGCTGCAAACTATAATTACTGTCTGCATATCCATTTTCCTGGCATCGATCCTTTTAATGTTTATTACCGCCCAGCTTACCAATCCGCTTGGCAGAATTGTTAAAGCCATGAATACAATAATTGCCTCCGCCGATCTTTCATCAAAGGTAGAGGTGGAATACAAAGACGAAACCGGGAAACTGGCGCATACATTTAACCAGATGATCACGGAACTGGATAAAGCATACAAACAAATTAAGCGTTATGCGTTTGACGCGGTGCTGGCAGGAAAAAAAGAAGAACGCATACGGCAGATTTTTCAGAAATATGTTCCCAAAGACGTCATTGACCGGTTTTTTGCATCTCCTGAAAAAATGCTTGTGGGAGACAACCGCAATCTTTCAATTTTATTTTCAGACATCCGCAGCTTTACCACCATTTCCGAAGGCATGGCCCCGGACGATCTGGTTAATTCGCTTAACCGGTATTTTTCCGGGCAGGTTGACATTATCTATAACCGCAAGGGAGTAGTTGATAAATATATCGGCGATGCAATAATGGCCTTTTGGGGAGCGCCTGAAGCGCATAACGATGACGCGCTGCAGTCCGTGCTTGCAGGGCTGGACATGATTGACAATGTTGCCGAATTTAACATAAACCAGCGCAGGCTGGGCAAACCGGAATTTTATGTCGGGGTGGGCATTAATTTCGGAGAAGTTACCGTTGGCAATATCGGCAGCGAGCGAAAAATGGACTATACGGTAATTGGGGACTCCGTAAACCTCGCCTCACGCATGGAGGGGCTTACCAAAACCTATCATTCCGAGCTGCTTATTTCCGAAAGCGTTTACGCAGAACTGAAAAAAACAGGCAACGCGCCGGCTCTTTATTTCAGGCTGCTTGACACTGTGGCAGTTAAAGGCAAAACCAGGGGAATAAAAATTTACACGGTTAAGCGCCTTTTAACCGAGGCTGAAAAAGCAGCCTGGCCCCTGCACAACCAGGGAATGGAACTGTATTACCGCCGTTCCTTCCGCGAGGCCGCCGAAAAATTCAGGGAAGTGTACAAGCTGCTTTCAAAAGATTCCAATGCGGAAAACCTGTTCCGCCGCTGTGCCGATTACGCCTCCAACCCGCCGCCAAACGGCTGGGACGGCGTAGAGGTAATGAAGTCGAAGTAAAGGGATACATTGCTAGGAGCCTGTCGGACTTGTGGAATTTTGCGGTAAAAAACCGCAAAATTCTCCGATAAACGGGGCTCCTTACGGAGTTTGAGCGGTAAAAATCGTGCTTTTGCACGATTTTTTGCATTGAATTGGACAAAGTCCGACA
>WRNF01000314.1 GCA_009776715.1 Treponema sp.
GCAGCATATACAGCCGCTCTTTGGTCAAACTTCCCAGGCAGCGCACTGCAAGGCCGGGGCCGGGGAAGGGCTGGCGCTGCGTAAAGGCATCCGGTAAATGCAGCATTTTTGCGCATTGGCGGACTTCTTCCTTGTACAGCAATTTTATCGGCTCAATTATTGCCTTAAATTCAATATTAACCGGCAATCCCCCGACATTATGATGCGCTTTTACCTGCTTGTGCCCCTCTGCCCCGCTTTCGGTAATGTCGGGATAAATTGTCCCCTGAACAAGGCAGCCAGGCTCACCCTGCTTTTTTGCCTCTTCTTCAAAAATGCGGATAAATTCCTCTCCGATAATTTTTCTTTTTTGCTCCGGATCTGTTATGCCTTTAAGTTGTGCCAAAAAGCGGTCTTCAGCATTTACACGGATTACATTAATTGAATAAGCGCCGCTGAACATCGCCGTTACTTCATCGCCTTCATTTTTCCGCATTAAGCCGGTATCCACAAAAATACAGGTGAGCATTTCTTTCACTGCCCGCTGCGCAAGCAAAGCGCATACAGCAGAATCCACGCCGCCGCTTAACGCGCATAACACAGGACGGCCCGCAGCCTGAGAGCGAATCTGCTCACATGCATCTTCAATAAACGCTTCCATTGTTCCATTATAGTTTATCATAAAAAAATTCCCTTAAAAAATTCCCTTAAAAATTAAAAAAATTATTCATATCCATTCCAGCAATATGTGCATAATGTGCATTTATCTATGCCGATAGATGCAAGCAAACCGTCAAGCGAATGAAACGCAAGCGATGTTAAATTTAATTTTTTGCGTAAAAATTCTACCATGTTTTTATACGGTTTCGAAGTGCAGTCGGAAAATTCAGCTATATCACAGTCCCCGCTTTTGCCTTTAATCTCATCAATTGCCCGTCGTGAAATAAGATCCTTTTCTGAATTTTGCCGCGAAAAATTTAAATATTTACAATTATACAGAATTGGCGGGCATGCAAGGCGAATATGCAGTTCCTTTACATCGCAGGCATAAATAAAATCAATAAGCCTACTCATCTGTGTGCCGCGGACAATAGAATCATCAATGAAAAGCAATTTTTTATTTTTTATTAGCGAATTTGCCGGCACCAGTTTCATGTGCGCAATCTGCTCGCGAATGCTTTGATCGTGCGGGATGAAACTGCGGGGCCACGTGGGGGTATACTTAATCAATGGCCGGGCAAAAGGAATGCCCGACTGGCTGGCGTAACCAATGGCATGCGCCGTGCCTGAATCGGGAACGCCGGCAACATAATCCGGATTATAATTTGCGCCGGAATTTTTATCCTGATCGGCAATGCTTCTTCCGCACCTGTAGCGCATTTCTTCCACAATAACGCCTTCATAACCGGAGGTTGGATAACCGTAATATGTCCATAAAAATGAACATATACGCATTTTTTTGCCCGGCGGTATCACTGTTTTTATTTTGTCTGAGTTAACAAAAACAACCTCACCCGGCCCAAGTTCATAGCAGGGTGCATAACCCAGATTGATAAACGCAAAAGATTCAAAACTAATGCAATAACCTTCATTCTCTTTTTTTTTGCCTATTGACAAGGGCGTGCGTCCTAACTTATCCCTTGCGGCGTATATGCCGTCATCGGCGCATACCAGCATTGTCATTGAGCCTTCTATCATACTCTGAGCAAAAGCAATTCCCTCTGCAACAGTGTTTTTTCTGCATATAAGCGAAGCCACAAGCTCGCTGTCATTTATCTTGTCCCTGCTTAGTTCTGCAAAATGCACATTTTCACCGGATATCAATTGTTCGCAAAGCAGTTTTTTATTATTAATTCTCCCCACAGTTACAAGCGCAAACATGCCTATTTTAGAATAAAGAATTATTGGCTGCGGATTGCTGTCGCTGATGCAGCCTATGCCGGTATTCCCCTTCATTTCCGGAATATCAGGCTCAAATTTTGTCCGAAAGGGCGATTTCTCGATGTGATGTATTTGGCGGTTAAACCTCTGCCCGTCGAACACCGCCATTCCGCCCAGCCGTGTTCCAAGATGCGAATGGTAATCTGTCCCGAAAAACAAATCCATCACACATTCATTCTTTAAACATACCCCAAAAATTCCGCCCATTAATGTATACCTTCAATTTCCACGTTTACAGTGTATTCAATAAGGGGATTTTTTGTCAAGTGCAGGGAAAGACATGTCGCCGTTCAGCGAACCAACTACAAGGTAACTTTTGAAGCTGTAGTTAAAAGGCCACGGATTTCCACGGATTTCCACAGATTGCGTACCTTCGGTACGACACAGATTATTTTAAATTATAATTCTTATAATCCGTGTAAATCCTTTTAATCCGTGAAAATCCGTGGCTATTGCATATATGCCTTAGCGAGAGGCCAAATGAAGTTTTAGAAAAGGCCACGGATTAGCACGTCTTGTGCTGTCGTTTAATCCGTGGAAATCCGTGGCACGTCTTAAGTTATTCTTCAATAATTAATTCAATGTCATCCAGGTATATTTCACCGCTTGCAAGAGACTTCTTTAAATTATTCATAGCAGTAATGGCTACAGATAAGTCTGAGCTCCCAAACGAGAAAGCGGTCACGTTCTTGCCATCTACAATGCAGCCGCCAATGCCGCCACTCGTCCAAACATAGACTTTAGTTTTGCCTGACTTGGTTACTGAAGCATCACCGCTGTATGTTTTCCCGTCATACTTAATTTCGTATGATTTGGATTTCAGTGTCAGCGTTATTTTTTTCCCAGTAGTATCATCTTTTCCCTCAAAAACATTTTTGCACGAAGCAAGAAAGAATCCGAATGCCAGCAAAACGCCGATCATTCCCACTAAAAACACTTTGTTTGTAGTTTTCATAAACTACCTCCAAAAAATATAAGTTGAAGTTATGTAACAATAACGTCTGTCAACAACAGTGCTATTTCCGTAAAAATTCGCAAAAAATTTTCTTCTTTGCGTCAGCAAGCAGTACGCTCCCGCATTCTTCCAAAAACATCTGGATTTCTATGGTACACAACTCCCTTATTGAGTACAATGCTCTCCAGCAAATCTGACAGTCCATACGGACAAGCCAACCAAAAAGCCGAAATCTCGGCATTTTTACACAGATAAATAATTTTGTGTTTTTTTTTTGCGCCTTAAAGCGCCAAAAGCACTGCAGCAATAAAAATTGCTTTTTTGTTCGCAATGCCTTCCTTTATATCTTTTATATCGCTCATATTTGAACAAAACATATATTTTTATGAGCATTATGTCAATATATTCACAGAAAAAATATTCATTTTTTGGTTATTTTTGCTTGATAAGCCCCCCGCCTGCCTGCACAGACGGGCGCAGGCCGCTCCCGCAGCGAACCAACTTTTTGGTAACTTGTGCCGAATATTCATTATAACACGGATTATCACAGATTTACACGGATTATTTTTAAATTTTAATTCTTGAGTCCCCTCCGAAAAGTCTTAGGAATTTAATTAAATTGAATTTTCATTATTTTAACATTGTGGTATCATTCAGCCATGTACCGAGCAAGTGAAA
>WRNF01000315.1 GCA_009776715.1 Treponema sp.
TTTATACAGAATTTAAAAAATAAAATAAAAAATCCGTGGAAATCCGTAAAATCCGTGAAAATCCGTGGCTATTGATTATATGCCTTAGCGAGAGGCTAAATGAAGTTAGAGGTAAGAGCCTTACTCGTTACTGATAAATTTTTCCACCCTTTCAAGAAGGTAGCTTTTTTTTGCAGGTTTCCTGATAAAATCAACAGCCCCCATCTGCTGTGCATGCATCTTATCTTGAGGATCATCTGAAGAAGTGAAAAATGCTATGGGAACCTTGTGGACATTGCTTATTGCCTTTATCCTCTGGTATATACTCCAGCCGTCCATACCGGGCATTACAAGATCGAGCAATATCATATTAGGGACAAGCCCCTGATAGAATTTTTCAAGGGCTTCATTGCCGGATTTAACTGTTTCAACTTCATAATCATTTTTAAGCATTCCCTTTGTTGCAGTAAGATGAGTAATATCATCATCCACCACAAGAATAATTTTCTTTTCGTTACCGGTAGATACTTTGAACTTCCCTGTTTCCTCTTTAAGTTCATTAAAGTTCTTGTCGTTTTCCTCGCTCATTTCGTCGACAAGTTTTACGGCAGTGTGTATCTCGGTCATTGCTCCGCTGATTATTTGGTTCATGCTGTCCACCACATTATCGCTGATGCTGATAAACTCATGGGTCTCTTTGATCAAACCCCGCCCTGATTCGGCCATATCCTCTGCACCGTTTTTGACAGATAAGGTGATCTCTTTCAGCCGTCCGACAGATTCCAGTATTTGTTTTCCTCCTGCCTCTTGTTCTTCCATAGCGCGGCGGACATTCAGCTCATGTTCTGAAACAGTTTTTACGCCTGTGTCGATAGTCTCAAAACGGGCAAGCACATCATCGGAAGACTTCGTAATGCTGTCTATTGACGATTTTATCTTTTTCAGCATTGCCGTAGTTGTTTTCGACTGTTGGCCCGACGATTCTGCAAGTTTGCGAATCTCGGCGGCTACAACGGCAAAGCCCTTGCCGGATTCTCCCGCATGGGCAGCTTCGATAGCGGCATTCATGGAAAGCAAGTTAGTCTGGCTTGCGATATTTTGCATTACCGAATTGATTTCCAGGAGGCCTTCGGAATCTTTGGCAATTTCCTTTATTTTTTCAGTTACCGTATGCAGTCCGACTCTGCCGTTTTCAGACGCTTCCGTAAGAGACTCTACATTTTTGCTGTTTTCGATAAGATTTTTTGTTACCGAATAAATATTGGCAGTCATCTCCTCGATTGCAGAAGACGATGTGTTTATGCTTTCACTCTGATCCAGAATCAATTTGCCCATGTTTTCAATGCTAACCTTGATAAACGCCACCGCTTTTTCCGCTTCGGATGCTTTTTGTTCCTGCGAGTCTACCATGCCTTTAATATTATCAAAGTTCGCCGAAATCTGAATTACCGCTTCCGAAGTTTTCGCCATATTAGAGGAAAGCTCAACGCTGGTATTGGTCATAGCGTTCACTTTGTTTTTTATTGCTTTCACAAGATTTGCAACATTGCCAAAGGTACGGTTAAAATACCTGGTTAAAACACCGATTTCATCATTGGAAGTAACAGCAATGGCATGAGTAAAATTGCCATCGCCGACATCTTTCAGAACTTCCATTATATTTCCTAATTGCTGTTTTAAAGAACGTACAAACAAGATAGATACAACTATTGCAGACAATATGCCGGTAAAAAAAGCGGTTAAAACAATTATCCCAATGGCCAGTGTTGAAAGTTCTTCCGCACTGGTTTTAATTATCATTATTGCTGCGGAGAAATTTAAACTAAGTGAAATAATGATGGTAATACATACTACTAACAATTTAAATGTAATAGCCGGATTAAAAACACGTTTTTTTAATTCAATTTTGTTTATTGCCGGAAGGGCAAGAAAACCCAATACGGATTTTTCGGATACAAAAAGAGAGATGCCAAAAGAAGTAGAACCGCCGGAAAGCGCAAGAAAATTTATAATGATAAATTCATGAATACCTGCCCCGGACATCAGGTATATGGGTATACAGACTGTGATGTTTGCAACAATTGTAAACCCGGTTAACATAGCAAGCATGAGGTAAAGTAATTGAAGGCTTTTGCCTTTGCCTTGCGAAGCCGATCCTCGCTCATGTCAACACCGGAAAGATATAACTTTATGTCCCGCATGCAAAGTTTATACACAATCAAAGCGATGCCAAGCGTTACAAGCATATCCAGCCCTACTAACAGTATAAAAACCATTCGGCCGGCTTTAACCATTTCGATATACGCCAGGCAATAATAACATAAAGCTCCGGCAACGACACCATACGAGAGAGAGAAAACTAACGGTATTCCCCTTTGAAAAGACCGTTTTGCGTCTTTCAGTTTTTCAATTTCATTCATTTAATACAATAATACCGCTTGCAGTTTTAAAGGTCAAGACCGGGTTTTAACAAACAGGCGGTTCTCCCAATAATGCCTTATATTCTTCTAATTGATACGGCCTTTCCGGTTTCGGCGTTTATTTCGGCAATAATTCCCTGCACTTNAAGGCTGCCGGCATCGTTGGTTTGATTTTCAGCAGCAGGGGCCATGCGGTACAGAACNTGTTTGCGGGTACGGTCAAGGCAGATTTTGGTATCCATTCCNATAATGCTGTCTGTGGTTCCGGTCATTCCCAAATCGGTAATGTAAGCGGTTCCTTTNGGAAGAATATGTTCATCGGCAGTTTGCACATGGGTATGCGTTCCGCAAATTAANGCCGCCCGCCCGTCGGCATAATATCCCATGGCCTCTTTTTCCCTGCTTGATTCGGCATGAAAATCCACAATGATGATGGGAGGAATTCCAGACATAACTAAAGGGGAAATATTGTTCACAACATTGTCAAAACCGCGGAAGGGGCAATCAATAGCCGTCATATGGCCTCTTTTTCCCTGCTTGATTCGGCATGAAAATCCACAATGATTATTGGAGGAATTCCATGCATAACTAAAGGGGAAATATTGTTCACAACATTGTCTAAACCGCGGAAGGGGCAATCAATAGCCGTCATATATTCACGGCCTTGCAGGTTGATAATTACCCAGCGTATTCCGTTTTTTTCAATGCAAAGCCATCCCTTGCCTAATACGCCTTCGGGGTAATTTGCCGGGCGCAGCATTTTTTCATTGCTTTCAAGCGCCTCTAAAAATTCCCTTTTTTCCCAGACATGATTCCCCGATGTTACCGCATCGGCGCCGCTGTCAATAATCCGCTGCAACGATGTTTCGGTCATTCCAAAACCGTCCGCAGAATTTTCTCCGTTTACCACAGTAAAATCCAGGGCATGTTCCTTAATAATTTCAGGGAGCCTTTTTTCCAGTATTTTAAGGCCCGGCTCACCGACCACGTCGCCAATCATCGCAGCCCGTACAATTTTTGCCTTTTGTTCAGTCATGAATTTTTTTAGCAGCTTTAACTTTGCTCAATTCGGCAACAGCCTGAATTAATTCCTTGTCCTGCGCAATTTCCGCAGCAGATGCAGGAAGACGGTAAGTCCAGTTAAAATCAT
>WRNF01000316.1 GCA_009776715.1 Treponema sp.
GGCGCGGGCAAAACCACGCTGTTTAAAATAATCACCGGCAGCGAAGCGCCTGATGCCGGCGAGTTGCGGCTGGGGGACAGTGTTCAACTCGCTTATGCCGACCAATTGCGTTCCGCCCTGGATGCGGAAAAAAGCGTTTGGGAACAATTGTCCGGCGGCTTGGACCTGATCCAATTGGGCGCCGGCCAGGGAAGGGAAGTAAATTCCCGCGCTTACTGCGCATGGTTTAATTTTTCCGGCGCAGACCAGCAAAAAAAAGTCGGCGTATTATCCGGCGGCGAGCGCAACCGGCTTAACCTTGCAATGATGCTTAAAGAAGGGGGCAATGTGCTGCTGTTGGACGAGCCGACCAACGATCTGGATGTAAACACCCTGCGCGCTCTTGAAGAAGCGCTGGACAATTTTGCGGGGGTAAGCCTGGTAATTAGCCACGACCGCTGGTTTCTCGACCGCATTGTTACCCATATCCTTGCTTTTGAAGACGGGGAAGTGCTTTGGTACGACGGCAACTGGTCGGAATATGCCCAGTGGCGGCGAGAACGTATTGGCGCCGCCGCAGACAGGCCCCACCGTTATGTATACCGAAAACTGGAACGCTGAATTTTTCTTTAGCTTGTCTTTAACTTCATTTGGCCTCTCGCTAAGGCATATATGCAATAGCCACGGATTTTCACGGATTAAGAGGACTTACCGAAGGGAGGCTTTTAAGAATTAAAATTTTAAAATAATCCGTGATAATCCGTGTAAATCTGTGATAATCCGTGTTATATTGAATATTCGGCACAAGTTACCAAAGAGTTGGTTCGCTACGGTGCAGTGCGGGGGCTTACCTGCATAGCGCAACAGGGAGGAGTTGATTTAGGTAAAGAGCTTGGCCCTGTGTTTGGGGTACCCAAGGGCCTCGACCCCGCATGGCATGCATGGTAGTTCGCATGCGTTTTACAAGCCGATTGGAATTCAAGTGAATCAACAAACAAATTATAATAAAAATTGCAAAAAAACTCTAAAACCCGGTCGAATTTTAGAGTTTTTCCAACACTGTTACTCGCTTAATACCTCAAATTCGGTAATGTCAAAAAAATACCAGCCGCCGACATAACCTTCTCCCATGGATACAAGCCAAAAATCAGGATAATGATATGTTTCATTACAACTAAACCCATACTCTAATTCTAATTTAACAAGTTCACCGCCTCTGATAGCCCACCTTTCCTGGGATATTTCCTTTATTATAGAATCATACAATTCTTCTATTGTTAGCCCATACCCAAATGGATTATCCCAGTTAATGTCATAATGATATTCTTCACATTTTTCCAGTGCTTTTATGTCATCACAGTTGACCTCCGGTTCTTTGCCAGGCAGCACAGTAACAGTCATTATTGGATAGTGCGGCCAGTCATCACCCCGGTAACAACCTTTATAACGGTAGCTGTCTATGCCCAAAGCTTCCCATGCAGCTTTTCCTGCAATAAGCGCGCCTATTGTTTTCTCTTTTTCCGTTCCTTCGGTAATTACATTTTCCACATTATTGATTGGCTGCGTGTTTCCATCGCATGAAAGCGCCATTGCTACCAAAACAATGCAAATAATAATTGTTTTCATAGATTTCTCCTTAAATTTCATTTTAACGGCACAAAATACTGTGTTGCAGTTGAAAAATTATATTTACCTTGCCCAACATTGCTATTGGGATTATATATGCCATCAAGCAAGTCGCGTCTTTCAGTATCAAAAATTCCATATACATACCAACCGTCATCATTACCATTCCATCCCAGATTGCAATGCACCATTAAACCGTTGTCGAGGGTTACATTTATTTGGCTGGTTCCCCCGGCATTATTATTAAAATAAATCCCAACACAATATGTCATAGTAGCGTAACCGTCTATTACCCAGGCATGACCTGTACTTTTCTGCACACCATTTTCATAATATATTCCGCTTCCGCTAAAATAGATAGGATTATTGCTATTAAGCTGGGATGGGATTAAATATTCAGAATTATTTAGGTGATTTATTGTAAAATTTGCAGAAGTTCCTACTACCGTTGTTGCATTAGTAATAATGGAAGGCAAGTACCCGAAAGCAAGGAATGCTTGCTGCGCACCGCTATTACTAATACTTGTTGAACCAGATTTACCAGGTTCGGTGCCTGATTCATAATTTGCGTTTGCTGCTTTACCTACTTGGTACATCAGGGCGGCAACCTGCCCCCTTGCAGCGGCAGAGGAAGAGCTAGTTATTTTATCAAGGTTGCGAATGTAAGAAAAAGGGTCTACTGCTGCCCAATCACCGGTCCATGTTCCTAGACCGGAAATGGTATTGTAGGGAGTAGTATTAAATGCAGGAGGACGGTTAGGCGAAGATGGTTTTATATAATTATGGTATGCTATAATTTGCGCAATAGCCACCGGTCCGCAGCCTGCAATATGACTGTTGTCTTGATGATCATATTTGATATAATCATTATAGGCAAAATAAGAATTCACTTGTCCTTGACCCCATTGGGTGGCTAACAGCGGTCCTTTTTGTATTTGAAAATCAGTTACAGTTGTCATATAACTTAGTGCATTTATAGAAGGTTTATTTGGCGTTATATAGGTTTGTCCGGAAGCTCTGCCTTCTTCCTTCTGCACGAGCAGAGCTTTTTCAAAAGCCGCTTCGATGTCCTCTTCTGTTATGCCGTCATACTCAAGGATGGATGCCATTACATAGTCCTGTAAATTTGTTTTCATAAATTTGGCAAAATCTGCATCGGCATCTTCCAGCGAACCTTCGGTCATTGCCAGTATTGCGCCGATACGAAGATCGTTGCTTGCCAGTACAAATGCTTCATTGCCGCTGGAATTTCCTACGGCAAATTCGAACAGTTCAACCGGCTCTTCTTCAAGACTGCCTGCGGCGGAACGGCCTGCACCGGTTAGGGCAAAGCGGTTATCGCCTGCTAGAGCTATCTTTTTTACTCCGGTGATGCTGCTCCCTGGCGAGCCAACAGAACGCCCCATAGAGGTGCCGTTAAGCATATTGAGTACAATTGACTGCAATTCCTCCTCGTTTACTTTGTGCCTATCCTGTGTTTTTAGCAGGGCAAGGTAATCATGCCCGGATAAGCCGGAGGATGTTTTAACAGGCGGCGGAATATCTGCCGGGCCAAAAAAGTTCTGAAAACAGCCGCTAAAAATTGCCGCAAAGATAATAACACCGGCTATAGCCGAAAAACGCATTCGTTTCATAAAAAGCCTCCTGAAAAATTATATTTATTAAATAATATACCATAATACCGTAAATATTTCAATGAAAATATTTTAAATGGAGCAAGAAAATCAATTATTTATACCAGGTGCTGTCTCTGTTAATTTTGGATGCCAATAAACGCTTGTCTATAACTTCATTTGGCCTCTCGCTAAGGCATATATACAATAGCCACGGATTTTCACTGATTAAACGGTAGTACAAGCCGCTTTAGCGGCGACGTACAATAATTTTCCTTGCACTTGCCGACCGAAGGGAGGCTTTCCACGGATTTTAAGAATGAGTCC
>WRNF01000317.1 GCA_009776715.1 Treponema sp.
CGGTTCCCCAGCCTTCCGGCACTGCTACACGCACAAGCACTGCTTTTGTATCCGCTCCCAGGGGCGATATTGTTACCGCTGTTGCGGCAGGGTTCGTTATGGTTATGCTTATCTCGGTACCCAATACATTCCGCGGCGCCCAACTNATGCCGCCCATAGACATTTCCTGCCCGCCTGTCTCCCATACCGATAATGTACCATCGCTGAATAGCGCCTGCCAGCCCCGGAAAGGATAAGCGGGATCGGGCTGGAAACTCAGCGTAAAAGGATAATCCTGCTTTATGCCGCTTACCGTTGCCGGAGAAAGCACTCCCAAGGCGGCAGCATCAAGGGTTACCGCAAGTTCCTCGGAAGAGGCCCCCCAGGGGCCAATAAACAAGGGTTTTCCTCCTGTCGGTTTTTCGTAAATAAAAATTTCTGCTTCGGTGCCTTCGGAATTTTTCGGCGAAAACCATACACGTTCAGTTCCGTATTCTTCGGACGGTTTCCAGAAAGCAATAATTCCCTCTCCCTCGATCCATGCCTGCCAGCCCATAAAGGGGTAAGCCAGAGAAGGCTGAAAGTAAAGTGAAAAGGAGTATCCTTTTTTTACCAAATTATTTTGCGGCCCTGTTGGGGCGGCAGTGCCAAGCCCGCCTGTCTCTATACGCAGCGGCACCCACGGAGCATTGGCATATGCTATTTCATCATCTATTTTTTCAAAAAATTTAGAGTTAGTCGGCGAGTTAAAGAGGTTGCATGAAACATATAACAGTGAACAGATAACAAAGGATAGGGATATAAAATTTCGCTCCTTGCCGGCCAATCGGCTTCTTTTAATAATTATTTGAAGCTGCCCCAAAACTTTATTTTTTGTTTTAGAATTAAATTGTTTATATTTCATTATTTCTCCCATATTTTTTCTTTTGTTTAGCCAAAAAAAAGGCTAGGATACTGCCGAATATATACTTATTATTTACTGTAAATTTTTTACATTTCAACAATACGGTATTGGGTTTTTAGGTTTTTTATGTTATACTGAATTCATGTTCTCTTTGGTAAACGAAAAGTGCATTCCAGCGGCATTGCCGGAGCTTTGCATACCCAGAATAGAGTTGATGAAAAAACTGCAATTGGCAGCGGAGAATCGCTTCATCTATATGTGGGCGCCTGCTGGTTCGGGTAAGACTGTAACTGCGCTTCTTTGGAATGCTGCTGTCAGGCAGACAGTGGAGAAGCATAAGGCGCCTAAGCATATGCCCTTATGGATAACCCTTGACGAGTACGATAACGTGCCTTCGGTGTTCTACAAGCTCCTCGCTACAGTTTTATATTCCGCCCAGAGCGGCAATAAAAATATGCAAGGCATCCTTAGCGATCCCTTTTTTTCCTCTTCACCGGTTGAACATACAGTACGGCTTATTGCGGAGATGCAGATGGATGAGCGCCTTTACACCCTTACCCTGGACGATCTGCATCTCCTGAACAACACGGACATCCTCAATTCCCTTCCGATAATACTCAAACGGCTGCCCGGCTCTTTTACCGTGCTATTTCTGTCGCGAAACCAGCCGCCGGAGCATTTGCAGGGGCTTTTTAAAAATGAAAAAACAGCAGTCATCGGCAGGGACTCCCTCCGTTTTTCCGAAAATGAATTAAAGGCTTATTACCGCAGCCAGGGACGCAGCCTTTCAGACGAGGAGGCCGGATTTGTCATAATGGCTACCAACGGCTTGGCTATTGGCATTAATGCAATTGCCAAAAGCGGAGCGGCAGGCATTGCGCAGTTGGGTTCAGGGAAAACAGAGTATGTGTTTGCCAATTATATTCAGGAACATCTATGGAAAAGCTGGGATAAAAATTTGCAGGATTTTATGCTAAAAACATCAGTGGTTAACGAAATGACCGAAAAGATTGCCGCTGCCCTGACCGGGCGGAAGGATGCAGGAAAAATGCTAAGGGAACTTTGCGCCAGCAATACCTTTGTCAGTCAGGCCGGTAAAGACATGTTCCGCTATCATCATCTGTTTCTGGATTTTCTGCGGAACATGGCGAAGGAGAGCGGTATTAATATGCGTCCGCTGTACAAGGCAGCGGCGATATATTACCTTGAGGCCCGGCAATACCTGATAGCCAGACACTATGCGGTACAGAGCGGTAATAACAAAATTATCCTCAAGGTGATTCACCGTTTCCTCCAGTACACCAACCCTCAGCTTGATGAATATGCCGCGTATGCAAAAATTTTCAACCAGGATATTATGAAAAAAGGTATCTGCGAGCGGCATCCCTACCTGTACACTTCCCTAATGGAAGGCTCATGGATTTCCAGCGATACCAAAACAGTTGAGTTCGCCTGGGATAAGCTTAGGGAGTATGCTCCTGTTATAGCGATAAAGTATCCCCAATTACTGGAAACTTTTATTCTGTATCTTGCTACGGACTACCGTAAAACTTTTACCCAGCTTATAAACGAATTCCCCAGGATGCCGCCAATCACTCGCTTTAGCAAAAAAATATTTCAGGGCCCAACCATTACCCTTCAATTGCCTTTTTTTCACCGCAGTTTCCGTGATTTTTACGATTCTTCCAAAATATTTTTACAGAACGATACAGAAAAACTGGACCGCAGTTTCGGAAAACTGTTCAAGGATCTGTACATTTCCGCGCGGAGCTGCGTTGAATCCGGATTCCTTTTAGAGCAGGACCGTCTTGACCGGGCCCTCGGTTCTGCATTAAAGGCCAGGGCAGCGGCACCTGTTATCAAAAGCCCCGAAATTACCTTTTGCGTTTATAATCAGCTTGCCGCAGTGTACCTTGCAATGGGGAACAAAACGTTTTTGCAAAAAACCCTGGCGGAAACGGAACGGTATATTAAACAGTCCGGCGCACACTTTCTGGACCGCAATTTTTTAGCATGGAAAACAACAATCCGCCTCTATGACACCGATAAAAAAGCGGCGGAAGAATGGCTGGACAATTATTTTGTCAATAACGAGGAAGCAGCGTTCTCTAAGGGGCCTGTTTCCTCGGAAAAGGTTCCGGCGGAAAAGGTTCCGGCGGAACTTGTTCCGTTGTATAAAGTCTTCCAGTGTTTTACCACTGTCCGTGCATGCATGGTTTTGAACATGGGCGGCAAGGCTCTTGCCCTTTTAGAAGCATTGATTCAATTTGCCAGAACTTACCGCCGTCCAATGGACATTGCCGAGGCTCTGACTCTTAAAGCCTGCCTCCACTGGGCGTGCGGGCAGCGTGCCGAAGCGGCCTCCTGCCTTGAGGAAACGCTGCTGGAATTACAAAGCAAGAGCTTTATTAGAACTATTGCCGATGAAGGCGCGGCTGTTGTTCCGGTACTCAAACGTATTGCGGGAGCGATAAGCACCGAAGATTATTCAGGCAAGCTGTCCAGAACTTATGTTACCGAAGTCCTTTTGGCAGCCCATAAAACCGCCCAGCAGCACTCAGGCCTTACCGCACATTTCAAAAAAAGCGGCAAGCCGGTAAAATTATCCAGGCAGCAAAAGAAAATGCTGGAACTCCTGGCCCAGGGNTATACAAACCA
>WRNF01000318.1 GCA_009776715.1 Treponema sp.
CAATTTTTAAAGCGATAAATAAAATTATCGGCAAAGAGCCGGAACTGGAACTGTATGAAATTGGGGCAATAACCGGAGGATCGTCATCACAGGGCGAAACTATGGTAAAAATAGGAATGGACGGGCGGCATTGGAACGGACGGGGGCTTTCCACCGATGTGATAGAGTCATCCATAAAAGCATATCTTTCGGCAATAAATGCAATGGAATATGATCTTGCGAATGAGGAATGAAGCATGAAAAACAGGGAAGATTTTGATATAGAAATACTTGATACAACTTTACGGGACGGCGTTCAGGGCGAAGGCATTGTATTTTCGTTAAGCGATAAAATTGCCGTAACGGAAGCGCTCGATGAACTTGGCATAACATGGATAGAAGCCGGAAACCCTGCAAGCAATCCCAAGGACATGGAATTTTTCCGCCTTGCATCTTCCTTAAAATTAAAAAATGCATCAATATGCGCATTTGGTGCAACAAGGAAAAAAGGAATAAAACCTGCAGACGATAACCTGCTTCACAGCCTGCTTGATGCACAAACCGAAACAACGGTAATTTTCGGGAAAAGCTGGAAATTGCATGCAACGGAAGTGCTGCGGGTTAGCCCCGAAGAAAATATTGCCATGATATTTGAAACGGTGCAATTTATGCAAGCTGAAGGCCGCAAGGTTATTTTTGATGCGGAACATTTTTTTGACGGCTGGAAAGAAGATCCGGAATATGCGCTTTCCACAATAAAAGCAGCTTATAATGCCGGGGCAGGCAGAATTGTGTTATGCGACACAAACGGAGGCGCTTTTCCCGATTTGGTTATTAACGGAATTGATGCTGCAGGGCAATGCATACCACGGGAAAAACTTGGACTGCATGCACATAACGATTCCGGCCTTGCCATAGCCAATTCAATCGCTGCGCTTCAGGCGGGCTGCACGCACATACACGGCACCCTTGTAGGTTTTGGCGAGCGATGCGGCAATACCGCATTGGCAGCGCTGCTTCCCAGCATTGAACTTAAAATGAAACTGCGCTGTTTGCCGGAAGGGAATCTTTGCAGAATTTCGGAGCTAACCCGCAGGGTAGCGGAAATTGCCAATGTTTCCATAAGCGATTGTTTTCCGTATATTGGCACGCATGCCTTTTCTCATAAAGCAGGAATGCATTCCGACGGCATAATAAAAGTACGCCGGTCTTATGAACATATCGATCCGGCCGCAGTGGGGAACGAAAGGCATTTTTTAATCAGCGAGGCTGCCGGAAGGGCAATAATTGCAGAGCGGTTAAAAAAAATTAATCCTGCCCTTACCAAAGAAGATCCAATAATTAAAACGGTATCAGATAAATTAAAAAAACTAGAGGCGGAAGGCTGGGCATTTGAAGGCGCCGATGCAAGTTTTGAACTTTTTGTGAGGAGGGAACTAGGCATGCATAAGCCCTTATTCCGCATTGAAGCATACCGGGTAATGAACGAACATCCGGCAGGCACTGCATTGGCCTGTTCCCATGCATGGGTCAAGGTGCTGGCGGGAGGCCAGCATGAGATAGCCGCTGCTGAAGGGGAAGGGCCGGTGAACGCATTGGACGGCGCCCTTCGCAGGGCGCTTGCCCGTTTTTTCCCAAGTTTGGAAAAAGTGCGGCTGGAAGACTACAAGGTTAGGGTCATAGACGGCAAAGATGCAACTGCGGCTCTGGTAAGAGTGTTAATCGGAACAACAGACGGCCTGCGGGGCTGGAACACTGTCGGGGTTTCGGCTGATATTATCGATGCAAGCCGTTCAGCGTTAGTTGATTCGATAGAATACGCATTAATTAACGGCAGCGATGTTTTACAAAAGCCGTAAAAAAAATAAATATTAAATATGAAATATTAAATATGAAATATTCTGGCGCACGCATAATAATAGAGTCTCTTATTGAACAGGGAGTTGATACTGTCTTCGGTTATCCCGGGGCGGCAGTGCTTCACATTTACGACGAACTGTACCGGCAGCGGGAGCGNATTCGCCACATCCTTGTAAGCCATGAGCAGCATGCCGCACATGCAGCAGACGGCTATGCCCGTTCAAGCGGAAGGGTTGGGGTATGTTTAGCCACATCCGGGCCGGGCGCAACAAACCTTGTTACCGGCATTGCAAGCGCCGCTATTGATTCTGTACCGCTTGTCGCAATTACCGGAAATGTAAACACAGGCCTTTTAGGCAGGGATTCTTTTCAGGAAGTGGATATCGCTGGGGTTACCATGCCCATCGTTAAGCATAACTGGATTGTAAAAGACATTAATGATCTTGCCGAAATTATCCGCGAGGCATTTTATACCGCAGTATCCGGGCGTCCCGGCCCGGTACTGGTTGATATTCCAAAAGATGTAATTGCCGCAGAATGTGAATGGAATCCGCATTCTGCCGTAAAGCAGAAGCGAAAAAAATTAACCATTTGCGGTATCAAGAAAACAGACGGCATTAATAATGCCCTTAATTTAATTAAATCGGCAAAACGGCCTGTATTGTATGCAGGAGGCGGAATAATACTTTCAGACGCTGCAGAGGAATTAAAAAAATTTGCGGAACTGTTAAACGCTCCTGTTGCCCTNAGCCTTATGGGAATGGGAGCAATGCCCGGCGATCACAGATTATGTACCGGGCTTATTGGAATGCATGGAACCGCCGCATCNAATAAAGCAGTGCAAAAAGCGGATTTATTGATTGCCCTGGGAGCGCGGTTTTCGGATCGTGTTACCAGTAATATTGAAAAATTTGCGCGTAAAGCGGCTGTTTTGCATATTGATGTTGATCCGGCAGAGATAAATAAAAACATACATGCTGATGCTGTCATAACCGGCGATTTAAAAGAAATTCTTGCCTGCCTAATTAAACAGTTTCCGCAAAAAACAGCAAGTGAGTGGAAAAGCGAGATTGAACAGTGGAAAACAATAATTCCAAAAGATTATCACCAAAAAAACAGCCTGCATCCCCGTTATGTGATTCAGGAAACNGCAAAAATNCTTGGCCCTGATACAATAGCGGTAACCGATGTAGGCCAGCACCAAATCTGGACAGCGCAGTTTTTTCCNTTTAAGCGGCCGCGCACATTTTTAAGTTCAGGCGGCATGGGAACCATGGGATACGGGCTGGGAGCAGCGTTAGGCGCTAAAGCCGCTATGCCCCATTGCCCGGTAGCGCTGTTTACCGGAGACGGCAGTTTTAGAATGAACTGCATTGAAATGGCAACAATGGCTCATTATAATTTTCCTGTTTTAATAATAATCTTTAACAATTCCGCGCTTGGAATGGTACGGCAGTGGCAGAATCTTTTTTACCAGGGCCGTTGCTATGAAACCGATCTTGAGGGACGCGGGCCTGATTTCATTAAACTTGCCGATGCATACGGCATTGCAGCATTCAGGGCAAACAACGAAGCTTCTTTTATTGATGCCCTGAAAAAAAGCGCAATGCTTCTTAAAAAAAAGAAACCGGCTTTGATTGAAGTTATTATACGCAAAGAGGAACGTGTTCTTCCCATGGTCCCCGGCGGCAGCCC